>NZ_WVTE01000022.1:0-71884 GCF_009939605.1 Rhodococcus sp. YH1
GATACAGTTCCGGACCGATCGCGTACAGCGCGCCCCACGCGCCGAGGTTGAAGAACGACAACGCCATTCCGGCGGCGACGATCCGGGTGGGGGTGTCGGCGAGGCCGAACAGCCCCGCGGCCGCTACGGCGAGGCCGAGACGGCCGTCCGGTCCTTCGAGACGTCCGCCGGCGTCGACGCGCCCCCGGACCAGGAGGAGACGTCGCGCCCGGTGCGCACCGACCCGGCGGCGGCCGAGTCGATCTGGTCGTCGCGGCTGCGGCGCCGGACCGTCGCCCTGTGGACGGTGTGGTTCGGCATCAACCTCTCGTACTACGGGGCCTTCATCTGGCTGCCCAGCCTGCTGGTCACCCAGGGCTTCGATTTGGTGAAGTCCTTCCAGTACACGCTGATCATCACGCTCGCGCAGTTGCCGGGGTACGCGGTCGCCGCGTGGCTGATCGAGGTGTGGGGGCGGCGCGCCACCCTGGCGAGTTTCCTCGTCGGCTCGGCGGCGGCCGCGGGGCTGTTCGGCCTCGCCGACACCCCCACCCGGATCGTCGCCGCCGGAATGGCGTTGTCGTTCTTCAACCTCGGCGCGTGGGGCGCGCTGTACGCGATCGGTCCGGAACTGTATCCGACGTCGGTGCGGGCCGCCGGGACCGGTGCGGCGGCCGCGTTCGGGCGCATCGCGTCGATCCTGGCGCCGCTGCTGGTGCCCGGGCTGCTCACGGCCGGCGGCAACCCGCTCGTCTTCGGGGTGTTCGCGGCGGCGTTCGCCGTCGCCGCCGTCGCCGCCTACACGCTGCCGGAACGCAAGGGGCAGGTGCTCGAGGCCTGAGCCCTACGCCCGTGCGGGCGGCGCCTGGCTGCAGGCCGTCGCCACGGCGAAGGCCCCGAGGGCCGTGCCGGTGACGAGGCGCTGCGCCCGCACGGCCCGCGGGTGCGTTGCCACGCGGCGCGCGACGGCTGCCGCGCCGAGCACGATCAACCCGTTCACCGTCAGCGCCACCCCGATCTGGACCGTGCCGAGCACGAGTAATTGCCGCCACTCGGGACCGGCGGCGGGCGAGACGAACTGGGGCAGCAGCGCCGCATACATCAGGGCGATCTTCGGGTTGAGCACGTTCGTCGCGAGGCCCATGCCGAACAGTCGCGCCGCCGAGTGCTCGGTCGCAGGGGCCGGGGCGAAGAGTGCACCGCCGCCGGGACGCAGGATGCCCCATGCGAGATACGCGAGATAGCCCGCGCCGGCGAACCGCAGGAGATCGTGGGCGACGGGGACCGCGGCGAACAGGGCGGAGAGCCCGGCCGCAGTGGCGAGCAGGTAGCAGAGGAACCCGGCGCCGACACCCGCGAGGGACACCAGGCCGGCCCGGCGGCCCTGCGCCAGCGACCGGGAGGTCAGGTACATCATGTTCGGGCCGGGCGTGAGGACCATGCCCAGCGCGACCACGGCCACCCCGGCCGCAGCGGAGGCAGAAACCACGGGAACCCCTTCCGTTCGGGACAGGATCGAGAGTGCCGCGCGGAAACGTGCACGTCCATCACGGCTTTGTGCAGGGTTCTGTGTAATGTTGCTACATGCTCGACGTCGACGGGCTCGTGGCCCTGCGTGCGCTGCGTGACCACGGCACGGTCACCGAGGCCGCGAGCGCCCTCGGCTACACGCCCTCCGCCGTCAGCCAGCGCGTCAAACGGCTCGAGCGACGCCTCGGCGCGGCCCTCACGGCCCCGGCGGGCCGCCGGGTGGTGCTCACCCCCGCCGCCCAGCGCCTCCTCGACGACGCCGAACCCCTTCTCGGGCAGCTGGAATCGGCCTTCTTCCGGGTCTCGGGATCGTCGCGGATCGCCGGCGCGGTCACGGTGGCGGCATTCACGACGGCGATCCGGGCCGGCATCCCCGCGGCGCTGGCCTCGGCCACCATGGGCCGGCCGGATCTGTCCGTCAGGGTCGTCGAGGCCGACCCGGTCGACGCTGCCCTGAGGGTGGCCACAGGGCGGGCCGACGTCGCCGTGCTGCACCACTGGCGGTCGCTGCCGCGGGTGTTGCCCGACACCCTCGTCGCCGAACATGTGCTCGACGACGGCGCCGACGTGATCGTGCGCGCGGACCATCCGCCGGCCCTCGGCGAAACGCTCTCATCGCAACAGCTCTCGTCGTCGGACTGGGTGTCCACCGGCGAGGGGACGCTGTGCCACGAATGGCTGATGTCCATGTTCGCCGGGCACGGCCTGCGCCCCCGGATCACCTGCACGTCGAGTGACTTCGACATCCATCTGGACTTCGTGCGCGCCGGGCTCGCCGCCGCGCTGGTGCCGCGACTGGGCCGCAGGCCGCTGGGACCGGACCTGGTGGCGATTCCCGCGCCCGGCGCCGTGCGGGTCGTCAGCGTCGTCCGGCGCGCCGGTCAGGTCGACGACCCGACCCTCGCGCACGTCGTGGCGCACCTGCGGATGTCGTTGGGCGCGTAACCGCCGAGGCCCCGCGAGTGCGCACGTCTCGCGCCGATTTCCGAGGCCGCGCGACGGGATGTGCGCACTCGGTGCGCGTGGAGTCATCCTTCTGTGCATTCCCAGCCATGTTCGCCCGCCATCCGGGGACCTAGTGTTCCAGATCACAAGCATCCGGCGGCGGGTGGTGCGCATTCGAGGCCTCCGCCGCGACCCGAAAGGACGGACCTGGACGTGGCGTCACTGCAGACGGTGCAGAGGATCGGACCGGTGCTGGACCTGTTCACGGTGCAGCAACCCGAGTGGGGAGTCTCCGAGGTCGCGGCGGCGATCGATGTTCCCCGATCGAGCGCGCACGCCCTGCTGTCGAGCCTGGTCGACACGGGGCTGCTCCAGTGCCGCGCACGCGGACGCTACCGGCTCGGTTGGCGCGTCGTGGAGCTGGGAGAGACGCTGCGCGGCACCGTCGACGTCCGGTCCTGTGCCGCCCCGGTCCTCGAGCGCCTGGTGGAGAAGTGCGGCGAGACAACTCATCTCGCGGTCATGGATCGATGGAACGTCCTCTATGTGGACAAGATTCTCGGCAATCACAACATCACCGTGCAGGGTGCGCGGATCGGGACGCGCCTGGATGCGCATTCCACGGCGGTGGGCAAGGTGCTGCTCGCGCAACTCGAGGAGATCGAGGTGCGCCGGTATCTGGCCATGCGCCCGTTGCGGCGGCTGACACCGTCGACCACCACGAACCCCCAGGCACTTCTGGACGCCCTGGCCGGTGTGCGCTCGGCCGGCTTCGCTGCGGACCTCGGGGAGACGGTCTCGGAGGTGCACTGCGTCGCCGCCCCGGTGCGCGACGACCTGGGTTCCGTCGTGGCGGCCGTGAGCGTGAGCGTGCCCGCGACGCGCTTCGTCCAGCGGCGACCGCAGCTCGAGCGGGCCGTGGTCGGTGCCGCGCACGAGATCACCCGGGCGATCGCCGAAGCCCACGACTGCAGTCCCGTGCTCCTGCGGGACGACCCGGGTGCCGCCGGTTTGACGGCGGCGAGCCCACGCGCCTCCTGACCACGAATCCGACCGCACGAACGAGACAAGCGAAAAAGAGGAGCCATGGACACCGCCGCCCACAAGGCCGCAGACCGACTGCTCGAGGTGTATCGCACGGGGGAACCGATCGATCCGCTCACCCCGGACCATCCCGACGCGTCGATCGAACTCGCCTACCGGATCCAACAGCTGCAGGTCGAGCAGTGGACGCTGGCCGGTGATGTCGTCAAGGGCCACAAGGTGGGCTTGGCCTCCCGTGCGATCCAGCGGCAGATGGGCGTCGATCAACCCGATTTCGGGCACCTGACCGCGAGCATGTTCCACCTCGAGCACCAGCCGATCCCCGCCGGCCGCTTCCTGCAGCCGCGGATCGAGCCCGAGGTGGCGTTCGTGCTCGGCCGGCCGCTGGCCGGTCCGGGCGTCACCGCCGCCGAAGCCGCGCGGGCCGTGGACTTCGTGCTGCCCGCACTCGAGATCGTCGACTCGCGGATCCGGGACTGGAAGATCGGCATCTTCGACACCATCGCGGACAATGCCTCCTCCGGCGGGGTGATCCTGGGGAGCCGGCCGGTCTCCCTCGGCGACGTCGACCTGAGGCTGATCGGATGCACGCTCCACATAGGCGGTGAACTCACCGCGACGGGAGCAGGCGGAGCCGTGCTCGGGTCCCCGCTCAACGCACTGGTGTGGCTGGCCAACACGGTCGGCCCGCTCGGGGTCACCCTCGAACCGGGGCATGTGGTGCTTCCAGGTTCCATGACCAGGGCGTTCCCGGTGGCGGCGGGCGACTCCGTCGTGGCGAACATCAGCGGGCTCGGCAGCGTCACCGCCGTGCTCGGAGGAAAGGACGAGAAATGAGCGACCAGTTGTGGAGCGCGGCCCGCGTCGCCGACGTGCTGCTGCGTGCGGAGGACACCGCGACCCCGCAGACGTCGATCCTCGCGGAATGGGACGGACTGGACCTGGGGACCGCGTACGCCGCGCAGGACATCGCGTTGCGCATGCGGCTCGCCCGCGGCGAGCGGCTCACCGGCGTGAAGCTCGGGGTCACGTCGAAGGCGAAGCAACGGCAGGTGGGCGTGGACTCGCCGTCCACCGCGTGGCTCACGGACCGGATGATCCTGCCGATCGGCGAGCCTGTCCCGCGCGAGAAGATGATCCACGCCCGCGCGGAGCCGGAGATCGCGTTCGTCATGGGCCGCAGGCTCGAGGGACCCGGGGTCTCGGCCGCGACCGCGCTGGCCGCGGTGGAGCACGTGGTCGGCGCGATCGAGATCATCGACAGCCGGTTCTCCGGCTACCAGTTCTCGATGATGGACGCCGTCGCGGACAACAACTCGTCCGGACGGTACGTGACCGGTCCGGTCGGCCGTGCGCCGGAGGATCTCGATCTCGCCCTCGAGGCGTGCCTGCTCGAGGTCGACGGCGAGGTGGTGGACTCGGCGACGGGCGCCGCGGTGCACGGACATCCCGCGGAGGCGCTGGCCTTCGCCGCGAACACCCTGGCCGAGCGGGGACTCGCCATCGAGGCAGGGTGGGTGGTGCTCACCGGCGGCATGACCGACGCGGTGCCGGTGCAGCCGGGGGCGCGCATCGCCGCGCACTTCACCACCCTCGGCACCGTCACCGTCGCGGGAGGCTGACGATGCCGTTCATCGACGTGACGATCGCGGAGGGGCGCAGCCCGGACGAGCTCCGGAGGCTGATCCACGAACTGACCCAGGCGGCGCACCGGGCCCTGGACGCGCCGCTGCCCAACATCCGGGTGGTGCTGCGGGAGACGCCGAAGACACACTTCGCGGCGGGTGATGTGACGATCGCCGAGCGTGAGACACGGGCCTGAACGGTCCGGATATCCCGAACTGCGACAACGCCCGCCGGCGACGAAGTCGAGCATCGTGATCGGACCGGATCGGGGCGGGGCCGCGGGATACACAAGGGAGACACCATCCCCTGTATCCCCCCGGAGAACCCGATGACGTCGAACCGACAGCGCGCCCTGACCCTGGTTGCCGAGCCCGAGCCCGGCTGCGAACGGGTGGCGGACCGGATGTACCACGACCTGCTGTCGCCACCGGAGGTGCGACAGGTGCGCGACCGCGTCCGGGACTTCGCCACCCGGGCTGTCGCGCCGATCGCCGGCCGGATCGCCGGCGGGGACGAGCGCCTCGACGGGTTCCCGCGGGACGCGTTCGAGGCCATGGCCTCGAACGGTCTGTTCCGCATTCCCTTCACCGCGGACGTCGGTGGCGACGGACTCACGCATCGCGCCACGGCCACCGCGGTGGCCGTCGAGGAACTGGCGTACTACTCCAACAGTGTCGCCGCCATCTACGACGTCCATTGCATCCTCGCCGGCACGGCACTGGACCAGGGCACCGAGGAGCAACGGCACCGATGGCTGCGTCCCGTCGTCGACGGGGAGATCGTCGGGTCGTTCGCGACGAGTGAGCCCGGTGCGTCGAGCGATCTCTCTCCCGAAGCGGTGCAGACCGTCGCGAGCCCGGACGGCGACGGGTGGGTACTCACCGGCCGCAAGCGGTGGATCACCAATTCGGTCGTCGCCGGCGTCGTCGTCGTGCTCGCCCGGACCGGCGACAGCCTCACCACCTTCATCGTTCCCACCAGCGCACCGGGCGTCACCGTCGGCACACCCGACCGCAAACTCGGCAACCGCGGGCAGATCACGGCCGACGTGATCCTCGACCGTGTTCGGCTCGGACCGGAAGCGGTGCTCGGGCGGGTCGGCGGCGGCCTGCGCGTCGCGCTCCGGACACTCACGTACGGCCGCATCGGAATCGGCGCCGCCGGCGTCGGCATGGCGCAGGCCGCCTTCGACCGCACCGTCGCGCATCTGAAGTCGCGGCACGCGTTCGGTGGTTCGCTGGCTTCCAAACAGCACTGGCAGTTCGTGATGGCCGACTACGCGGCGGATCTCGAGGCCGCCCGCAGCCTGTACCTGAAAGCGGCTCTTCGGCTCGACGCCGGGGAGCATTTTCCCGAGCCCGAAGCGGCGATGGCGAAGCTGCGCGGCACCGACCTGGCGGCGCGCATCGCCCGGGATGCCGTGCAGGCGTTCGGCGGACTCGGATTCGTGCAGTCCCTCGGAGCCGACGACACCGAAGGACCGGTCGAGGCGATATACCGGGACAGCAAGATCGGTGAGATCTACGAGGGCGCCAACGAGATCCAGCGATGGGTCCTCGCACGACAGATCTTCGGACGCGATCACACCGGATAACGGAACATTCTCCGCACATCATTCGGAGCGCGGGACGGTCGTCGATCTCCGGCGAGGAAACGGGACGAACGGTTCTCGCGGGACTGCGGACGCGCGGTGCACGCGGTCCGCCCGTCCCGGCGACTATCGTACGGCTCGACCGAGCCGGAAATGCGCGGGGCTGGAGCCGAACTGCCGACGGAAGGCACGGCTGAAGTGGGACACGTCCCGGAAGCCGACCAGGCCGCTGATCTCGGTGACCGTGAGGTCGGTTTCCGACAGCAGGGCACGCGCGCGTCCGAGGCGTACCTGGTACAGCCAGGTACGGGGGGTGGTTCCCGCCGTGCTGAACAACTTGTGGATGTACCGCACGGACATTCCGAGTTCCACGCCGACATCGGCGAGCGTGTGGTCGGGGTCTCGGAGATACCGCACCATGGTGCTCTGCACCTTGCGAAGGTCGTCCGCGTGGATCCGCTTCGTGGCGCTCAACGGGGGCGATTGTTCACCGATCGCGCTCACGAGCAGATCCAGCGCCGCGGCCGCAACGGTTGCCGAAGAGCCCTGCGACAAGGGGGTATCGGCGGTGGCGACCTCGACGAGGAACCGGGACACGAACCGGCCGATTCCGGACTGCCCGGAAATGCCCTGGCCTGTCACGCTGTTCATGAGCTCGACGGGAAGGCGGGAGGTCAGCTGCTCACGCGGCGTGCGCAGCACGATCTGCTCGAATTCGGTTGTGGCGTCGACGACGAACGGTGCCGACGAGTCGACGATGCCGAAGGCGCCGTCGGTGAGGGTCGCCGACCGGGTCCCCTGCGTCAGGATCGCGGAACCGCGCGTGATCAAGCACAGCAGGTAGTCGTCGTTCGGATCCGAGGTGATCATCGACGGTGTCCGCACCACCGCGTGCGGATCGGCATGCACCACACTGACGGTCATCTCCCCGAGCGGGCGCGCGACCAGATCCGCCGCGAAACGGTCGTGCGTCTGCGGCCAGTCGACGTCCATCTCGCAGTAGGTCGTCTCGAGCGTGTCCGTCCACCGGGCACGACCTTCGGTGGACTCCAGTTCGCGCGTGCTCAGCGCCAATCTCCGGCCGGACGCCGCGGTGCACGGGGAGTCATCCTTCGGTGCACTGTCGGTCATGTTCCCGCTCACCTCCGCCTTCTAGTGTTCCAGATCACAGGAACTCGGCGGGCGGACGATACCGCGGGACACCCCGTCTGCGCGACCCCGGCCGTCATCTCCGGATGAGCCCACGACAGGAGAGCGACATCATGACCACCACCCATACCTGGATCGACGAGATCACCATGGAGGAACTCGACCGCGACCCGAATCCGATCTACGAGCGGCTGCGCCGGGAGGCGCCGGTCGCCTACGTCCCGGCGATCGGGATGCACGTGGTGGCCACGAGGGAGCTGTGCCTGCAGATCACCCAGGACTCCGAGACGTGGTCCACGGTGATCGCCCCCTCGGGCGGGCGGACGTTCGGGACCGGAACCGTGCTCGACTCCAACGGCGAGCGGCACCGCAAGCTGCGCGAATGGATCGATCCGCAACTCCGGCCCGCCGCGGTCGACTCCTACGTGGAAGCGCTGGTCCGGCCGCAGGCGCGGAGCATCCTCGAACGGATCGAGGAACTCGGGGCCGTGGACATCCAGGAGGCCTATTTCGCTCCGGTCAGCGTCCGTGCGGTCGGTGACCTGATGGGTCTGCGGAACGTCCCCTCGGAGACGCTCGTGCGGTGGTTCCAGACGCTCGCGCTGTCGTACGGCAACGCCGAGGTCGACGAGAACGGCGAGTTCGCCCATGCCGAGCCCTTCGAGGCCGGAGACCGGATCAAGGAGGAGATCGTCGCCACCGTCGATCCGTTGCTCGACCACTGGACCCGCAATCCCGACCACACGTTGATCTCGCACTGGTTGCACGACGGAATGCCGGAGGGGCAGGTGCGGGAGCGGTCGGAAATCTACCCGAACATCTACGTCTTCCTGCTCGGTGCGCTGCAGGAGCCCGGTCACGTCATGACGACGACACTGGCGGGCCTGCTGCAGCATCCCGACCAGCTCGAGCGCGTCGTCGACGATCCGGATCTCCTCCCGCGGGCGGTCAACGAGGGCGCGCGCTGGGTAGCGCCGATCTGGAGCGCCGCCGTCAAGGTCGCGAACCGGGAGGTCACCGTCGGCGGCGTCGACCTGCCCGCGGGTACGCCGGTCATACTCGCGTACGGCTCGGCCAACCGCGACGAGACGGTGTGGGCGAACCCGGACGCCTACGACGTGGACCGGCCGGTCATGCCGCACCTCGCCTTCGGCGCCGGCAAGCACGCCTGTGCCGGCACCTACCTCGGGACCGCGATCGTCCGGATCGCCCTCGAGGAGTTGTTCGAGACGATCCCGAACATCGAACCCGACCCCGACCGCACCCCGAGCTTCTGGGGCTGGACCTTCCGCGGCCCGCAGGGCCTGCACGTCCGATGGGAGGTGTAGTCGTGAGCCACTCGGTGACCGTTTCCGGGCAGGACGGGGCCTTTCCCGGCGCGCCCGACCGTTCGGTACTCGAGTCCGCACTGCGGGCGAACCGCTGGTTGCCGCACGCGTGCTCGCAGGGCACCTGCGGGACCTGCAAGATCAGGGTGCTGTGCGGCGAGGTGGACCACGGCCGGCCCGACGAGACCATCCTGAGCGAGGCGGAGCGCGCGTCCGGGCTCACACTCGCCTGTCAGGCGACACCTCGCACCGATCTGACCGTCGCGCCGTTGAACGACGTGCCCCCGGACGGGCCGAGGCATCCCTTGCGCGACCACGCCGGCACCGTGCTCGAGCTGGCCGACATCGCACGGTGCACCCGCCGGCTCGTCGTGGAACTGGACGAGCCGATGGAGTTCTCCGCCGGTCAGTACGCCGAGCTGATCGTGCCGGGTTCCGTTGTGGCGCGTCAGTACTCGATGGCCAATCCGCCCTCCGAGTCGCGCCGGCTCGAGTTCCACATCAAGCGGGTCGATGGAGGGCTCGCGACGGAGGGGTGGATCTTCGGCTCGCTTCGGCCGGGAGACCGGATCGGGCTGCGCGGGCCGCTGGGGCAGTTCGCCCTGGTTCGTCCCCAGGAAGAACCGGCCATTCTGGTCGGCGGCGGAACGGGGCTTGCCCCCTTGAAGTCGATTGTGCGCCATGCACTCTCCAACGATCTTGTCCCGAGCATCGACCTGTACCACGGAGGGCGCGGGCAGGCGGATCTGTACGACGTGGACTTCTTCCGGGCTCTCGAGGCCGCCGATCCCCGATTCCGCTACCACCCTGTACTCAGCGAGGAGCAGTGGGACGGCGCCACCGGCGTGGTCACCGACGCCGTGCTCGACGACTTCGCCAGTTGCAAGGGGCGCAGCGCGTACCTGTGCGGGCCACCCGCCATGGTCACCGCGGCGGTCAAGGCGCTCAAACGGCGTCGCATGGCGCCCCGGTTGATCTTCAAGGAGGAGTTCACCGTCGGCAGCGCGCCGCCGGTGATGTCGCCGGTGTGACCGGTTCCGCGGCCGGGTGTTCGGGTTCAGCCCGAGCACCCGGCCGGTCGTCGTTCAGTGTCGGTGCCCCGGTTCGCGGCCGGCGCGTTCCTTCCGATACTGGCCGGGGCTCGCGCCGAAGGCGGCGCGGAACGTCCTGCTGAAGTGGGAGACGTCCCGGAAGCCCGCGCATTCGCTGACCTCGGCGACGGACATCTCGGTCGTCAGCAGGTACTTCCGCGCGCGCTCGAGCCGTGCCTGATACAGCCATGCGCGCGGAGTGGTGCCCGCTGCGCTGAAGAGCTTCTGGACGTTGCGCAACGACATCCCGGCGTCGGCGGCGACGTCCGGAAGCGTGAGCTCGGGATCGTGCAGCTTCTGTTCGATGACCCGCTGGACGCGGGTGAGATCTTCCGTGCGGTGCAATTGGGCGGCACCGGTCGCGACAGTGCCTTCGGTGAGGGCGGTGACCAGCATGTCGACGGCCGAGGAGGCGAACGACACGGCGGCCCCCCGCGAGATGGGGGCATTCATCGACGCGATGTCGACGAAGAAACGACCGACCAGTCCGCCCGGCCCGGTCTCGCCGCAGATCGTGCGGGCCGTGCCGTGTTCGACGATCCGCCCCGGCAGGCGCGAGGTGAGCAGTTCACGAGGAGACCGCACGACGATCTGCCGGAACGGTGCGGGGGAGTGGAAGACGAACGGGGTGGCGCAGTCGAGCAATGCGAACGACCCTCGCTCGACCGTCGTGGTCCGGCCCGACTGCTGCACCTCGACGTGGCCCTCGGTCACGATGCACACGAGATAGCCTGCACCGGAGTCGGAGTCGACCATCGCGGGCGAGCGGACCACCGTGTGGGCGTCGGCCCGGATCGTGCTGACGTGCAGATCGCCGAACGGCCGGCCGCCCCATTCCGCGTCGAAGTGACGTCGTGGGTTCGGCCACGCGACGTCCATCTCGCAGTACAGCTGCCCCAGCGTGCTCGCCCATCGGGTGTGCCCCTCGCTCGTGTCCAGCTCCTGCGTCCGCAGGGAAACGATGCCGGGGGCCGCTCCGTTGCGCGCAGAGTCACCCGTTTGTTCGCGCTCAGCCATGTTCCACCACACCTCCGCCTTCTAGTGTTACAGATCACAGGAACGTGGCGCCCGGAACGATATCCCAACCCCCGGCCCCGCGCGACCACCGAGGACGGTTACCGAAGCGCGCCAGCGTGATCGGTGCCGGGATCCTCCGAAGTCGGCGGATACGGCCGGGCCGGGTCGACGCCCGTCGTGCCGTTCCCCACCCGAGCCGATTCCTGCACCACACCCCCGAGACCAGGAGTGAAGACCATGACGACCACATCGATCCTGGGCGACGCCGTCGGAGCGCCCAACACCGTCCGGCCCATGACCGGCGACGAGTACATCGAGTCGCTCCGCGACGGTCGTGAGGTGTACTTCCGTGGCGAGCGGGTCGACGATGTCACCACACATCCGGCCTTCCGCAATTCGGTCCGGTCGGTGGCCCGGATGTACGACGCGATGCACAAGCCGGAAGCGAAGGGCATCCTGTCGGTGCCGACCGACACCGGTAACGGAGGATTCACCCATCCGTTCTTCAAGACGGCGCACAGTGCCGACGATCTGCTCCTCGCTCGTGATGCGATCGCCACCTGGCAGCGCGAGGTGTACGGCTGGCTGGGCCGCTCGCCCGACTACAAGGCGTCGTTCCTCGGCACCCTCGGAGCCAACGCGGAGTTCTACGGGGAGTACCAGGACAACGCGAAGCGGTGGTACAAGGAAGCACAGGAACGCGTGATCTACATGAACCACGCGATCGTGAACCCCCCGATCGACCGCGACAAGCCCGCCGACGAGACCGCCGACATCTGCGTGCACGTGGTGGAGGAAACCGACGCGGGCCTGATCGTGTCCGGCGCCAAGGTGGTGGCGACCGGGTCGGCGATCACCAACGCCAACTTCATCGCGCACTACGGCCTGCCGCTCCGCAAGAAGGAGTTCGGCCTGATCTTCACCGTCCCGATGGATTCGCCGGGCCTGAAGCTGTTCTGCCGTACGTCCTACGAGATGAACGCCGCCGTCATGGGTACGCCGTTCGACTACCCGCTCTCGAGCCGATTCGACGAGAACGACGCCATCATGGTGTTCGACCGGGTGCTGGTGCCGTGGGAGAACGTCTTCGCCTACGACACCGAGACGACCAACGGGTTCGTGATGAAGTCGGGCTTCATGTCTCGCTTCATGTTCCACGGTTGCGCCCGTCTCGCCGTGAAGCTGGACTTCATCGCCGGCTGTGTGATGAAGGCGGTGGAGATGACCGGCTCGGCCGGATTCCGCGGCGTGCAGATGCAGATCGGCGAGATCCTCAACTGGCGTGACATGTTCTGGGGACTGTCCGACGCGATGGCGAAGACGCCCGATCCGTGGGTCAACGGTGCCGTGCAACCGAACCTCAACTACGGTCTCGCCTACCGCACCTTCATGGGCGTCGGCTACCCGCGGATCAAGGAGATCATCCAGCAGACCCTCGGCAGCGGCCTGATCTACCTGAATTCGCATGCGAGCGACTGGGGTAACCCCGAGATCCGGCCGTACCTCGACCAGTACGTTCGCGGGTCGAACGGCATCGTGGCCATCGATCGTGTCAAGCTGCTCAAGCTGCTCTGGGATGCCGTCGGTACCGAGTTCGGCGGCAGGCACGAGCTGTACGAGCGCAACTACGGCGGCGACCACGAGGCCGTGCGCTTCCAGACGCTGTTCGCCTACCAGGCTCAGGGCCTGGACAACCAGCTCAAGGGCTTCGCCGAGCAGTGCATGTCCGAATACGACATCGACGGCTGGACGCGTCCGGATCTGATCAACAACGACGATCTGAAGATCGTCCGTAGCTGAACGGGGCGCAGCGATGAGGAGCACGGTCATGACCGACACCGCCCGGGGATCCGATCTCGACGTCACGCCTCTGCACATGCGTAAGGCCCTCGGCCGGTTCGCCAGCGGCGTCACCATCGTCACCACCGCCGAGTCCGAGGACGAGGCCTCGGTGCACGGAATGACCGCCAACGCGTTCACCTCCGTGTCGCTCGATCCGCCGCTCGTGCTCGTATCGATCGCCAACCGCGCCAAGATGAACGAGCGGATCCGCGAGGCGGGGCGGTACGGCGTTTCGATCCTCGCCGGGGACCAGGAACCGTTGTCCCTGCACTTCGCCGGCGCGGCGAACCAGCCGGATCTGGTCCGGTTCGTGTGGCGCAAGGGCGTGCCTCTCCTCGAAGGTGCACTGGTTCACCTCGCGTGCACCGTGGTCGATTCGCATCCCGCGGGTGACCACACCCTGCACGTGGGCCGGGTGGAGCGGCTCTGGTACGACGACGGGCACCCGCTGGTGTTCTACACCGGCACCTTCCGGTCGCTCGAGCTGCAGGGCAGGGACGAACCCTGGGGGTTCTGATCGAGCAGGGCGGGGTGGCCGCGGCGGGCGTCGCGGTCACCCCGCCTCTCGAACCCCCGAGCGAATGTGCCGTTGTGTCGGATAGATCGACGTAACGGCACATTCGCTCATGCCCCGCTGATCACCGCGCCGGCTGTGCGGCCGCCGCGCGCGCCGTGATCTCGCCGGCGCGCGTGGCAGCGGCCGGGTTGCCTGCGATGGACCAGTTCACCGGATCGACTTCGACGATCTGTCCGCGCACCAGATCCCGCTGCGCCCCAAGGATCTCGACGATCAGATCGGTGAATCGAGCCGCCAACTCCTGGCGCTGCTCGATCGGGCGTCCGGCGAGGACGATCGCGGTGAAGTAGGGGGCCGGGGTGCCGCCGTCGGCGATCACCGTCCCGGCCGTCGCGGCGTCGTCCGGGTCGTACCGGACGACGAACGCCCGCACTCGCTCGATCGGGGAGTCGAGGACCTCCGCGTAGCAGCGGCTCGCGTCGGCGAGCAGCCGACGTCGTTGCTCGGCAGTGTAGGCGCCGTCGACGAGATGGAAGTGTGCAACGGGCATGGCCGCTCCTTTGTGACGTTTTGGGGTACAGATCTAGTGGACGCCGTGACTATTGGACTCCGTGACTATTGGACTCCGTGCCGGGTCCCGCCGTCGACGGTGAGGACGCTTCCGTGCAGCACGGCGGCCTCGGGGGCGAGCAGCATCTCCAGAGTCCAGCCGATCTCGTCGAGAGTCGGTAGCCGGCCGAGCGTGGTCTTGGCGCGGTAGCGGTTCCAGATCTCGCCGGGGTCGCGGCCGGTCTCGGCGGCTTCGGTCTCGACGAACCTCCGCAGCCGTGGCGTGTCGACAGGCCCCGGCGCGATGGTGTGGGTGGTGACGCCCTTCGGGCCGTACAGCGCGCTGAGCTGGCGCATGAGGTTGAAGACCGCGGCGTTCACCGTCCCCGGCCCGGCGTCGAGCGGGCCGGGTTCGAGCCCGAGCGACCCGGCGATCGTCACGAAACGCGAACCCGGCACCAGGTGGTCGCGGACGGCGTGCAGCAGCCGCACCAGCCCGCCGACCTTGATGTTCGCGCCGACCGCGAAGTCTCCCGGCGCGATGGTGTCGGCCGAGCCGCGCACCGGAAGTCCGGCCGCGAACACGGCCATCCGCACCGGTGCGTCGACGTGGGCGGCGATCGCCTCGATCGCGCTGTCGTCGGCGATGTCGGCGACGCACGGGACGATCAGGTCGTCCGAGGCCGCCAGCTTGTCGAGGTCGTCGGCGTTGCGGGCGACGGCGATCACGCGAAGGCCGCGACGGGCCAGGCGACGGGTGAACTCGGTGCCCATCGCACCGGTCGCGCCGACGACGACACACACTGAGGACGAAGTCATACCTGTGCTCCCTCTTGCCGTTGTGGAACGCCCGGACGATCCGCGCAGTAGCGGGACGGGCGATTGGTCGTTCGGCCGCGATCGACGCGCCGAACAGAAATCCGCCCACGCAAGATGCCGTGGGCGGATTCCGGTCTGCGGAGCGAATCCGATTCTCCGGCCGTTTCAGCCGCGCAATCGGAGGGTGACCGCGCGGGGTTCGGTGAAGAATTCGCGCGAGTACTGGCCGCCTTCGCGGCCGAGGCCGCTGGCGCCTTCGCCGCCGAACGGCAGGCGCAGGTCGCGTTCGAAGAACGTGTTGATCCACACGGTGCCGGCCTTCCAGCGGGCGGCCATCCGGTGGGCCCGGTCCAGGTTCTGGGTGAACAGCATCCCGGCCAGGCCGTAGGGGGAGTCGTTGGCGATGCGCAGGGCCTCCTGTTCGGTGTCGAAGCCGAGGACGGTCTCGACCGGACCGAAGATCTCCTCGCGTGCGGTGCGGGAGTCGTTGCTCAGCCCGGTGATCACGGTGGGCGGGTAGTAGAAGCCGCCGGCGCGGGCCTGGTCGGTCAGGCGGGCGCCGCCGGTGACGACCTTGCCGCCTTCCTCCTGGGCGAGTTCGACGTAGCCGTGCACCTTGTCGAGGTGGCGTTGCTCGATGAGCGGGCCCAGGAAGTTCGACGGGTCCTTCGGGTCGCCGACGGTGAGCGTGTTCGCCTGCTCGGTGAACCGGGCCAGGAACTCGTCCATGATGCTGTTGTGCACCAGCAGCCGGGACCCGGCCAGGCACACCTGTCCGTTGCCGCCGAAGATCGCGCGGATCGCCATCGGCACGGCGACGTCGAGGTCGGCGTCGGCGAAGACGATGTTCGCGGACTTGCCGCCCATCTCCGCCGAGACCGGGGTGTGGTTGACTGCCGCGGCCTGCAGGATCTTCACGCCCGTCGCGCTCGAGCCGGTGAAGGTGATCCGATCCACCCGCGGATCCGAGGTCAGCGGCCCGGCGACGGCCTCACCGCCGAACCCGTGCACGACGTTGAGCACGCCCTCGGGCAGTCCGGCCTCGAGGGCGAGTTCGGCGAAGCGGTGCGCGGTCAGCGGGGTCTGCGGCGCCGGCTTGAGCACCGCGGTGTTACCGAAGGCCAACGCGGGGGCGATCTTCCAGGTGGCCAGCATCAGGGGTGCGTTCCACGGGCTGATCGCCGAGACCACACCGGCCGGCGGGTAGAGCACGTAGGACAGCAGGTCCCCGTCGGGGTAGGCCTCGTTGGCGGCCATCGCGACGTAGTCGGCGAAGAACCGCAGATTGTGGGCCACGCGGGGGATTTCGGCGTGCAGCGACTGGTTGATGCTCTTGCCGCCGTCGCGGGTCTCGAGCAGGGCGAGTTCCTCGCGGTGGGCGTCGACCGTGTCGGCGACCGCGTGCAGGATCTTCGCGCGCTCCTTCGGGGACAGCAGCGGCCAGGGGCCGTCGTCGAAGGCGGTGCGGGCGGCGGTGATCGCCGCGGCACCGTCCTCGGCGGTGCCCGCGGGCACGACCCCGAGCAGCGCCCCGTCGTGGGGGTCGCGGGACTCGAAGGTGGCCCCGTCCGACGCCGGCTTCCATTCGCCGCCGATCAGGTGCCGGACCTGCGTCACCGACGGCGTGTTCTGGGTCTGTGTCATGGCAGTCTCCCCGGGTCAGACGCCGGCTCGGGCCGGCAGTTCGTAGGTGCGGCCGGCCAGTTCGGAGGCGACATCGACGATCATGTCCTCCTGCCCGCCGATGACGCCGCGGCGGCCGAGCTCGAGCAGGATCTCGCGGGTGGAGAGGCCGAACTTCTTCGCGGCCCGCTTGGTCGGGTGGAAGAACGTCGAGTACACCCCGGCGTAGCCGAGGATCAGGGCGGTCTCGTCGACGATCTGCGGTTCGGTCATCAGCGGGGCGACGACGTGCTCGGCGGTGTCGATCAGCGGGAACAGCTCGACCCCGGTGTCCCAGCCGGCCCGCTCGAACGCGGCGGCGAGCACCTCGGTCTGGGCGTTGCCGGCGCTGGCGCCGAGCCCGCGCAGCGACCCGTCGATGAACGTCGCCCCGTGCTCGGCCGCGGTGAGCGCGTTGGCGATGCCGACCCCGAGATTGTTGTGAGCGTGGAAACCGATGTCGGCGGAGATCGCCTGCCGCAGGGCCGCGACGCGGTCGCCGGCGTGCCGGGGCACCATCGCGCCGGCGGAGTCGACGACGTAGACGACGTCGGCGCCGTAGGAGTCGAGCTTGGCGGCCTGCTCGGCGAGCGGTTCGGGCTCGAGCTTGTGGCTCATCATCAGGAACGTCATCACGTTCAGGCCCTTGTCCTTGGCCCACTCGACGGGCTGCTGGGCGCAGTCGGCCTCGGTGCAGTGCACCGCGACGCGCACGGTCTTGATGCCGGCGTCGATCGCGCCCTGCAGTTCGGCGAGGGTGGCGATGCCCGGGACGTACAGCACCGCGATGTCCGCATCGTCGACGGCGTCGACGGCGGCACGCACGTACTCGGGGTCGGTGGCGGCGGCGAAGCCGTACTGGATCGAGGAGGCACCGAGGCCGATGCCGTGGGCCACCTCGATGGTGGGGATCCCGGCCCGGTCGAGGCCGCGGGCGATGTCGGCGACGTTGCCGGGGGTGAACCGGTGCGAGACCGACGACATGCCGTCGCGCAGGGTGGTGTCGACGAGGGTGACCTTGCGGCGCCCGCCGGGGGTGCCGGGGGTGTGGGTGGTGTCGGTGGTGCTCACTGGGCTGCTCCCTGGACGAGGCTGCGCTGCGCCATGACGTCGGCGACCTGCACGGCGGCGGCGGTGATGATGTCGAGATTTCCGGCGTAGGTGGGCAGGAAGTCGCCGGCGCCGACGACCTCGAGCATGACCGTGACCAGGTCGCCGTCCACATCGACCAGACGCAACGTGTAGCCGGGGACGTACTGCTGCACCTTGGCGACCATCTCGACCACGGCGCGTTCGATCGCGTCCGGGTCGGGGTGGCGGACCTTGGCGTAGACGGTGTCGCGCATGTTCATCGGCGGCTCGGCCGGGTTGATCACCGAGATCGCCTTGGCGCGGTCCGCGCCGGCGACCTGCGCGAGTGCCCGGCCGGTCTTCTCGCTGAATTCGCTGAGGTTCTGGCGGGTGCCCGGGCCGGCGCTGTGCGAGGCGATCGCGGCGACGATCTCCCCGTAGTAGGCGTCCGCGGCCTGGTTGATCGCGTACAGGATCGGGATCGTGGCCTGACCGGCACAGCTGACCATGTTCACGTTCGGTGCGTCGAGGTGTTCGGTGAGATTGACCGCGGGCACGACGTACGGGCCCACCGAGGCGGGCGTCAGGTCGATCGCGGTGATGCCGGCCGCGGCGTACCGGGGTGCGGCCGCGGCGTGCACCCTCGCCGAGGTGGCCTCGAACACCACGTCCGGCAGCTCGGGCCGGGCCAGGAGCCACTCGAGCCCCTCCGCGGACGCCTCGAGGCCCTCCCGCCGGGCCCGCTCGAGTCCCTCGCTGGCCGGATCGATGCCGACCATGTACACCGGCTCGACATGCTCGGACCGCAACAGCTTGTACATCAGGTCCGTCCCGATGTTCCCGGATCCGACGATCGCGGCTTTCAATCGACTCATCTGTGGGCCTTCCCTCCAGTGTCGGGGTGATGCTGCCGACGCTAGGGGCGATCCTCTGGTAGACGGCGGGTGATCCGGCGGTACCGGACACGCCCGGCCGTGATCCGATCGGTGTTCGGCTATCCCGAACAGCGCTGACGGAAGCGCCGGCACCCCCGCAAGCTCGTGACATCCACCACAACCGGAGCAGCAAGCCCGGCCAGCGGAGATCAGGAGTAGCCATGACCGACCCCACTGCCCGTTTCGACATCGCGCACCTCGCCCGTGCCGAACTGTTCACCCCCAGGCCGCAGGAAACCCTCGACTTCTTCACGAAGTTCCTCGGCATGTACGTCACGCATCGGGAGGGGCAGTCCGTCTACCTGCGTGGGTACGAAGACCCGTACCAGTGGAGCCTGAAGGTCACCGAGGCGCCGGAAGCCGGCATGGGCCACGCCGCGCTGCGCGCCAGTTCGCCGGAGGCGCTCGAGCGCCGCGTGGCGTCGCTGAAGCAGGGCAACGTCGAGGGTACGTGGAGCGAGGACCAGTTCGGCTACGGCAAGACCTTCGAGTTCCAGTCCCCGGACGGTCACAACCTGCAGTTGCTGTGGGAGGTGGAGAAGTACGTCGCCCCGCAGGAACTGCAGAGCAAGATCCTCTCGCGGCCGTCGAAGAAGCCGCTGTCGGGGATTCCGGTCAAGCGGATCGACCACCTCAACCTGATGGCCTCGGATGTCACCCCGCTCAAGGACTCGTTCGAGCGGCACCTCGGATTCCGCACCACCGAACGCGTCGTGGACGGCAACGTCGAGATCGGCGCCTGGATGAGCTCGAACCTGCTCGGCCACGAGGTCGCCTGCATGCGGGACATGACCGGCGGCCGCGGCAAGCTCCACCACCTCGCGTTCTACTACGGCACCGGCCAGCACCTTGCCGATGCGGTCGAGATGTTCCGCGACTACGACATCCAGATCGAGGCCGGCCCCGACAAGCACGGGATCACCCAGGGGCAGTTCCTCTACGTGTTCGAGCCGGGCGGCAACCGCATCGAACTGTTCGGCGAGGCCGGTTACCTGCACCTGGATCCGGACGCCGAGACCAAGACCTGGCAGATGTCCGATATCGACACCGGTCTCGCGGTCGGCGGCGCGAAGCTGCCGTGGGAGACGTACTTCACCTACGGCACCCCGAATCCGCTCGCACTCGATCAGCACATCGAGAAGTTCTCGCACTTCGGTCCCGGTGCTCCCGTCGACGACCCGGAGGTGAGTGCCGCGGAACGCGCGGTTCCGGACGAAATCGACCATTCCCGAGCGGTTTCGGGATCCCCGGTCTGAGCCCTGGCCTTCTGCGGGTGCGCACCTCCCGCGCCGGTCTCCGGCGTGCCGCGACGAGAGGTGCGCACCCGCGTGTCAGCCGGCGTCCGGGAACGTCACCTCGAGCGCCGCGAGCTGCCCGGGATCCGACACCACCTCGATCTCGACGATCGCGTCGTCTTCGATCGTGAAGGCGAACACCGTGCGCGGACGGCCGCCCGGCGCCCATGCGGCACCGGGCATTCCGTCGACGAGCACCGTCCGGGCGGCCTGGGCGCGGCCGTCGAAAACCTTTGCGACGCTGTGAGGTCCGTGAAGCTCGTGCGCGAGCGCCGGTGCGCCGTGAGCCGCGCCGGCACGGGCCGTCGCCACGGCGACGTCGTCCGCGCGAAGGACCACGTCCGGATCGAGCAGGGCCAGCAGGTCGTCGAACCGTCCCTCCCGCGACGCGGCGAGGAACGCGTCGACGAGGCGACGGCGGCGCATCAGGTCGGCCCGTGGGGCGGTCGCGCCCT
Source organism: Rhodococcus sp. YH1 (assembly GCF_009939605.1). Classification (NCBI taxonomy): domain Bacteria; kingdom Bacillati; phylum Actinomycetota; class Actinomycetes; order Mycobacteriales; family Nocardiaceae; genus Rhodococcus; species Rhodococcus sp. YH1. Next base: position 20,446 of record NZ_WVTE01000022.1, read on the forward strand.
GGATGCGCCGCCGCGCGCGGCTCGCGAGCTGGCGGGTGGCGGCGGGGGAGCGCTCCACGATCGGGGCGATCTCGTCGAACGGGACGGCGAACAGGTCGTGCAGCACGAACGCGAGGCGTTCGGCCGGGGCGAGGGTGTCGAGCACGACGAGCATGGCCACACCGACCGAATCGGCCAGCAGTGCAGCGCTTTCCGGAACGTCGCGCGGGTCCGTCGACCCAGGTTCGGGACGGTCGGGCTGATCGAGGGGGACCTCCCGGCGCGAGCCCCGGGAGCGCAGCATGTCCAGGCACACCCGGCTCACCACCGTCGTCAGCCAGCCTCCCAGGTTGGCGACCTCGTCGGTGCCGGAGCGGTGCAGGCGCAGCCAGGCCTCCTGCACGGCGTCGTCGGCCTCGCTCGCCGAGCCGAGCATGCGGAAGGCCACCGCCCGGAGATGGTCCCGATGTGCCTCGAACTGTTCGGCGGGGAAGGCGCCGCCGGGGTGGGCCGAGAAGTTTCCGTCGCTCATGTCGTCACATTCTGTCGTCGGGATCCGTCATGGCTGTGACGAACGCACGACCCCGGATGTGACAAGGAGACGATCATGAAGGCTCGAATGACGAATCCCGCGCTCGTTCTGCCCGACGCGGTGACGGCGTTGCAGGCACTGGGGAACGCCGCCGACGGTGGCGGGCTGCCGGCGCGCACCACCCACCTCGTGCATCTGCGGGCGAGCCAGATCAACGGATGCAGCGTCTGTGTGGACATGCACCCGCGGCTGGCGAAGAAGGACGGGGAGACCGACAAGCGGCTGTTCGCGGTGGCGGCGTGGCGCGAGGCGCCGTACTTCACCGATGCCGAGCGGGCGGCCCTGGCGCTGACGGAGGCGGTGACCCGGCTCGCGGACCGGCCCGACCCGGTGCCCGACGACGTCTGGGACGAGGCCGCCCGCCACTACGACGAGCCGCAACTGGCGGCGCTGATCCTGCAGATCTCGCTGATCAACGTGTGGAACCGGCTCAACGCGACGGTCAAGCAGGTGGCCGGCGCGCAGTGGTGACGACCGTGACGTTGCCCCCCGACGCATTTTCTGGAATCATTCCAGATAATGCGTCGGAGGGTCGTCGCCCGCGTGGTGACGGCCCCGAACGAAAAGGAGTGCGCTCATGTTCGCCGCCGGCTCCGGTGCCGTCACGCTTCCGTCGATGGTCCTCGGAGGACTGCGGCCGCTCTACCGGCAGATGGCACGCGCCAACGTGCGCACCGTGGGCTTCGTGCACACCGTGGGCGCGAACCGGTTCGAGGTCCGGCTGACCGCGGCGGTGGGTGGACCGACGCTCGACATCCGTTCTCAGGACCGGACGATCGCGTTCACGGTGCCGCTCACGGCGCAGTTCCGGGCGCAGCCGGAACTCGATCCGGGCAGCTACCGGACGCTGTGCGCGATGCTGACGCCGGACGCCGCTCCGGCGGCCGGCACCGTCGTCCGCTTTCTGCAGGGCCTCGTCGCGCAGGCGCCCGCCGTGCTCTCCCGCACGGACACCCCCGCGGCCTGAGGGAGCCCGCCGCGACGGGGTTCGGCTGCCGAGACGGTGCCCGGGGGGCATGATCGGATCGGGACCGAACCGTGGTCCGGAGGAGGGTGACGATGGCGGAGGAAGGCGAGACCCGTCGATTCGGACTGCTCGGGTCCGCGATGGAGGAGTTGCTGGAGAGGACCCGCGCCGTGGCGGACGCGGTCGGGTCGATCGGGAGCGACGCCCTCGGCGCGATTCCCGAGCCCCTGTCCGCGCCCGCGAACCGGATGCTCGGCTCTCTTCGGCAGGTGATGGAGCTCGTGCCACCCGTCCTCACCGAGTTCGACGCACTCGTCGAGCAGCTGCACGCGCAGCGAAAATCGGTGCAGGCGCTGCAGGCACAACTGTCGGCGTTCGACCGTCAGTTGGAGGTGGTCGAAAAGTCGCTGGCGCCATTGCAGGGTCTGGCCCATCAGTGGTCCCGTCTGCAGCAGTCGCTGCTCGACTACCCCGCCACCGGCGAACCGAAGAAGTCCGGCCCGTCGGAGGCCTGATCGACCGGATGCGTCGGCTCGTCCGGCGCCGCAGCATCCCGGTGCGTCCTTCGGGCTGCTGGGACAGCCCAAAGGACGCACCGGCGGCGCAGCCGCCTACAGGCCGGGGCGCTTGCCGATCGTCAGGGTGACCTCGCCGGTGCCGGCGAAGAAATCGTTGCCCTTGTCGTCCACGACGATGAACGCCGGGAAGTCCTCGACCTCGATCTTCCACACCGCTTCCATACCCAGTTCCGGGTATTCGAGAACCTCGACCTTCTTGATGCAGTCGAGTGCGAGGCGCGCGGCCGGCCCGCCGATGGAGCCGAGGTAGAAGCCGCCGTGGTTCTTGCAGGCGTCGGTGACCTGCTGCGAGCGGTTGCCCTTGGCGAGCATGACCATCGAGCCGCCCGCGGCCTGGAACTGCTCGACGTAGGAGTCCATCCGGCCGGCCGTGGTGGGGCCGAACGAACCGGAGGCCATGCCGTCCGGGGTCTTGGCCGGCCCGGCGTAGTACACCGGGTGGTCCTTCAGGTACTGCGGCATTCCCTCGCCGGCGTCGAGGCGTTCCTTGATCTTCGCGTGCGCGATGTCGCGGGCGACGACGAGCGGGCCCGTGAGGGACAGCCGGGTCTTGACGGGGTGCTTGGACAGTTCGGCGAGGATCTCCGGCATCGGCCGCGTCAGGTCGATCTTCACCGCGGCACCCTTGCCGGTGCCCGACACGCCCTCGGTCTCGGCGTCGAGCTGGGCGTCGGTGATCTCGGGCAGGAAGCGGCCCGGGTTGAACTCGAGCTGTTCGAGGAACACGCCCTCCGGGGTGATCTTCGCCTTCGCCTGCCGGTCGGCGGAGCAGGACACGGCCAGCGCCACCGGCAGCGACGCGCCGTGCCGGGGCAGGCGGATGACACGCACGTCGTGGCAGAAGTACTTGCCGCCGAACTGCGCGCCGATCCCGATCTTGCGGGTCAGCTCGAGCACCTGCTCCTCGAGCTCGAGGTCGCGGAAGCCGCGGCCGGTGATCGCGCCCTCGTTCGGCAGCTCGTCCAGGTAGTGCGCCGAGGCGTACTTGGCGGTCTTGAGGGCGAACTCGGCGGAGGTGCCGCCGACGACGATCGCGAGATGGTACGGCGGGCACGCGGCGGTGCCGAGCGAGCGGATCTTGGCCTCGAGGAATCGCATCATCGAGTCCGGGTTCAGGATCGCCTTCGTCTCCTGGTACAGGTACGACTTGTTGGCCGATCCGCCGCCCTTGGCCATGAACAGGAACTTGTAGGCGTTCTCGTGGCCGGCCGCCGTGTCGGCGTAGAGCTCGATCTGCGCCGGCAGGTTCGAGCCGGTGTTCTTCTCCTCCCACATGGTGAGGGGAGCGTTCTGCGAGTACCGCAGGTTGAGCCGGGTGTACGCGTCGTACACGCCGCGGGCGATGGCTTCCTCGTCGTTGCCGGGACTGAGGACGTGCTGGCCGCGCTTGCCCATGACGATCGCGGTGCCGGTGTCCTGGCACATCGGCAGCACCCCGGCGGCGGCGATGTTGGCGTTCTTCAGGAGATCGAGCGCGACGAACTTGTCGTTGTCCGACGCCTCCGGGTCGTCGAGGATGCTTGCGAGCTGCTTCAGGTGATCCGCGCGCAGGTAGTGCTGGATGTCGTGCAGCGCGGTCTCGGTGAGCAGGCGCAGCGCCTCGGGCTCGACCTGCAGGAAGGTGCGGCCGCCCGGTCCTTCGACGGTGGACACCCCCTCGGTGGTCAGCAGCCGGTACTCGGTGGGGTCTTCCCCGATCGGCAGCAGGTCCTCGTAGAGGAAGTCGGCCATTTCTTCTCCTGAACTGTCCTGGACAGCGGGGCTGATGTTCGCGACAAGGCTAGTCCGGGCGACACGGCGCCCCGACGCCGGGGCGTGTGACCCAATCCGCTCCCGCACCCGTCGTGACCTGCGTCACTACCGAATTCGGCCGTCGCTGTGGCGCCGGTCACGGCCCCGGCGGCACGCGATCCGTACACTGGTATGGATGGTTCGTACGGCACAGGAACGGGTACTCGGAGAGCATCGGGTACCCGGAGGGCACCGCTTCCGACAGACCCGAGAGCGGGAGTTCGAGAACACATTGAGTACCGAGACCGTGCCGACGACGGCACTTGCGCACCGCGGATCGCTTCGCGGCGCCCACGCCTGGCTCGACGTCGCCGTCGTGGTGGTCGTCCTCGTCGCCACCAACCTGATCGCGCACTTCACCACCGTGTGGGCCAGCATCGCGACGGTGCCCATCGCGGCCGTGGTGCTCGTCGCACTGATGCGCCGCCGGGGCATGCGCTGGTCCGAACTCGGGCTCTCGCCGCGCCACTGGCGGTCCGGCTCGCTCTACGCGCTGGGCGCCGCGGGGATCGTGCTGGCCGTGATCGCCGTCGGCGTGGCGCTGCCCCCGACCCGGCAGTTCTTCCTGTCCGACCGCTACGCCACGATCTCCGGCGCGCTCCTCGCATCGATGATCGTCATCCCGCTGCAGACGGTCATCCCCGAGGAACTCGCGTTCCGCGGCGTGCTGCACGGCACGCTCGAACGTGTCTCGGGTGCGCGCGGCGTGTTCGCCGCCGGATCGCTGCTGTTCGGCCTGTGGCACATCGCCTCGTCGCTCGGGCTCACGAACGGCAACCGCGGGCTCAGCGGCGTCCTCGGCGGCGGCCTGTGGGGACAGGTACTGGGCATCGCCGGCGCGGTCGTGGCGACCGCGGCCGCCGGATTCGTCTTCACCTGGCTGCGCCGCCGCAGCGGGAGCCTGATCGCCCCGATCGCCCTGCACTGGTCGCTCAACGGCGCCGGTGCCCTGGCCGCGGCCCTGGTCTGGCACGCCACCCTGAACTGACCGCCGGCGAACCGCCACCGCGGTACCGTGCGCTGATGGCACTCGCGGTCTGCCTGCTCTTCGACGCCGCCGCCCGGCGCGCCCTGCAACAGCTGTGGGCCCGGCTCGAAGATCTCGGTGTGCCGACGCTGCTCACCCATACCCACGGCCGGCACGTGCCGCACCTGTCGTACGCGGTGCTGCGCAGCTACGACGTCGACGACGTGACGGCCGCGCTCGAGGCGCTGCCCGACGGCGGGCCGCTGACCCTCTACTCCGACGGCCTGGGCGCCTTCCGGCGCGGACGGATCTGGCTCGCGCCCGCCCCCACCGCCGACCTCCTGCGGCGCCAGCAGCGTGTGGTCGACACCGTCACCGCCACCGGCGCGGACCTGCACAAGCACTACCGGCCGGGCGTATGGACCCCGCACCTGACCCTCAGCCCCCGCGCACGGCTGGACGACCTGCCGCGGGTGGCCGCGGCCGTCTACGACGTGCTGCCCCTCGCAACGGCCGTGTCCGGCGCGGCACTGATCGACACCACGACGGGGGAGCGCCGTCCGTTGCGGCGGGTCCCGTGACCGACGTCGCTCACTCCTCGGGGTTCTCCACCCACTTGCCGTAGGGCGGGGGGCCCTCGCCCATGATCTGCACTCCGAAGTGCGGGGCGTGCTTCCACACGTAGCCGTGCAGGGTGTGTTCCTCCGACGTCTGCGTGTTGACGAGGACGAGGTCTCCCGTCGCGCGCTCCTCGAGCGAGAACCCGCTCTCCGGGCCCTCGAGTACCCACCACTTCTTCCTGCTCATGATCGATGCCCTCCGGTGCGGGACGGGACAGGTCTCGGGCCGGACGTTACTCCCGAGCGGGCCTTCGCGGCACCGGTTCGCCGATCCGGGTCATCGGCTCCCCAGCAGACGGCGGGTGGTCTCGTCGGCGGGGTAGAACGCCTCGATCGCCAGTTCCGCGACGGTGACGTCCAGCGGCGTGCCGAACAGCGTCGTCGTGCTCAACAGCGACAGCTCGCCGTCGTCGGTGCGCAGCCGCAGCGGCACCACCAGGGCGTGGGCGCCGGCCGGGTCGAGCTCGGCGTCGTGGCCGTCGTCGCACGGGTAGGCGGCCAGTTCGGCGTGCAGCCGTCGCAGCACCGGGTCGCCCGTCGCGGCGAGCTGGTGCCGCAGGCGTGTCAGCAGGTGCGCCCGCCACTGGTCGTGGTTGGCGATGCGCGGCGCCATGCCCTCCGGGTGCAGCGTCACCCGCAGCACGTTCACCGGGGGCTCGAGCAGCCGCGGCGCGCAGCCGTCGAGCAGTCCCACCACGGCGTCGTTGGCGTCGACCATCGTCCAGTGCCGGTCCACCACCAGCGCCGGATACGGCCGGTGCGACGCCAGGATCCGCTCGATCGCGTCGGCCACCGCGGCCATCGGCACGTCCCCGAGTCGGTGCTCCGGATACGCGGGGGCCAGGCCGGCCGCGAGCAGCAGCGAATTGCGCTCCCGCAGCGGGATGTCGAGCTGATCGGCCAGGCGCAGCAGCATGGTGCGGGTCGGCCGCGACCGGCCGGTCTCGAGGAAGCTCACGTGCCGCGCCGAGACCTCCGCCCGGTTGGCGAGCGCGAGCTGGCTCAGGCCGCGACGCTCGCGCCAGTGCCGCAGCAGCACTCCGACGGGTTCCTCGTGCACGGTGGTCATGCCCGTCACCGTAGGCGCGGAGTGGGAAGGGCGGCCATTACCTGCCGGGTAATCGATTCGGGCACCGGAGCGCGGCAGTCTCGTCGGTGTGCGGCACACCGCCGCCACCGACCGACCGGGAGGACCCCATGACCGCCTACGCGATCGCCCATCTGCGTTCCGTCGACTTCGGCCCCGAGATCGTCCGTTACCTCGAGGAGATCGACGACACCTTCACGCCGTACGGGGGCAGGTTCGTCGTCCACGGCGCCGAACCCGAGGTTCACGAGGGACCGTGGCCCGGCCACGTCGTGGTCGTCGAGTTCCCCGACCTCGAGCAGGCCCGCGCCTGGTACCGGTCGCCGGCCTACCAGGCGATTCTGCCGCTGCGCACCGAGCACTCCGACAGTTCGGCGATCCTCGTCGACGGCGTGCCGCCGGGATACCGGGCGAGGGACTACCTCGCCAAGGTGGGACGCGGCTGATCCGTCCGCGGTTCAGCGCAGGATCCCGGCCGCGCGGGCCGGCGCCGCATATGCCTCGGCGAGGGTGTCCACCGTCTCGTGGGCGTTGAGCCCGCTCGGATTCGGCACCACCCACACCGGCACCCCGCCGAGCGTCTCCGCCTGCAGCCCCGCGACGGCCTTCCGGTGCCCGAACGCCGACCGGTACGCGGTGATGCCGGCGACGGCCACCACCCGCGGCCGGTGCAGCGCCACCACCTCGGCCAGCCGCACCGCCCCGGTCCGCAGTTCCTCGGCCGTGAGCTCGTCCGCGCGGGCCGTGGCGCGCGGCGCGAGATTGGTGATCCCGACGCCCCGCTCGATCAGGTGGGCCCTGTCTTCCTCGCTCATCCCCGAGGTGGGGTCGATGGGCCGGAGCAGGATGCCGGCCCGCAGCAGCGCCGGGTAGAAGCGGTTGCCGGGCCGCGCGAAGTGCGCACCCGTCGCCGCCGTCCACAGGCCCGGGTTGATGCCCACGAACAGCAGCCGGCAGTCCGGCCCGATCAAATCGGGCACCACCGCGTCACGGAAGCGTTCGAGTTCGGCGCGCGTGAATCCCACCCGCCCCACGGTAGCGAGCGGCGCCGCCGGCCCCGGCAGTGCCGGGCCCGGGGAGTGTGGCCGCCATCGCGCCCGCGCCCATCGGCTAGGGTGAAATGCGCGTCGTGGCGGGACCGGACAGCCGCGGCGAGCAGGGCCGAAACGATAGGGGAAGGTGTGCAGCGCCGGAACGTGATCGGTAACCCCGTCGGAGACTCGTCCGGCCGCGAGGTGGCGCTACCGCCGTACACGGATCTGCTGTGGCCCACCCTGCAGGCGCTGATCGGGCTCGGAGGCTCGGCCTCGATCGAGGAGCTCGAGAAGGCCGTCATCGCGCGCGAAGGTCTGTCCGAGGCCGCGCGGTCCGTACTGCACGGCGACGGGCCGGTCACCGAGATCGAGTACCGGGTCGGCTGGGCGCGCACCTACCTCAAGGGCATGGGGCTGCTCGCCAACACCCGTCGCGGCGTGTGGAGCGTCACCGACCGCGGCCGCGCGGTGCAGGAATCCGAGATCAAGCCCCTGCAGGTGGCATACACCGCGGAGAAGCGGCGCAAGCGGCTCGTGCGCAACGCGTCGTCGCGCGCGCAGGTGGTGACCCTCGCGGCCGCCCCCGAGGATCCCGAGCTGTGGCGCGAGCCCGTGCTCGCCGCCGTCGCCGAGCTCCCCGACGAGGGCTTCGAACGGCTCGCCGTCGCGGTGCTCCGCGCCGCCGGCTTCACCACCATCTCGGTGCCCCCGCACGGCGGTCACCTCGACACCGGCTCCGACAACGACGTCGACGTCGAAGGCACCGGCGTGCTGCGGGTGTCGCTGCTCGGCTTCTCGGTGTTCTTCCGGTTCCTGCGCGGCCCCGAGCGGGCGGGCGCGGACGTCGTGCGCGAGTTCCGCGCCGCGATGGCCGGTCGCGGCGAGAAGGGCCTGCTCGTCACCACCGGGACGTTCGGCGACGACGCCCGCGCCGAGGCGCATCGCCTCGGCGCGCCGCCCATCGAACTCGTCGACGGCGACGGCCTGTGCGATCTGCTCAAGGAGCACGGTCTCGGGGTCCACACCACGGTGCGCACCGTCGAGGACGTCGCCCTCGTTCCCGCCTTCTTCGCCGAGCTCGGCGGCCGGTAGCCGCGCCGCGTCCCCGTCGCGCGGGCCCCGAATCCCGATGTGCCCGCGCGGGACCCGCGAGTGTGGTGCAATACCGGAAGCTCGACACCCTGTCCGCCGTGCACGCTCGTCCAAGCGAGGTTCGATGGCCATCTCACGTCGGGAACTGTTGCGGTACGCGGCCGTCGGCTCGTGCGCGGCCTGGGTGTCGGCCGTCGCCGCCCCCGGGGTGGCGCACGGCCGGGAGGTGCTCGGCACGATCGTCGACTACTCGGCGGCCGTGCCGTCGCCGTCGTCGATCCGTGCCGCCGGGCACATCGGTGCCATCCGGTACGTCTCGGACCGCCGGCCGGGCGCCGAATGGATGCTGGCCAAGCCGCTGACGGAGTCGGAGGCCGCCGCGCTCGTCGCCGGCGACCTCGAGGTCGTGTCGTGTTATCAGTTCGGCAAGGCCGACACGGCGGACTGGCTCGGCGGATACGACGCCGGGGTCCGGCACGCGACGCGCGGCCTCGAGCTGCATCGGGCGGCCGGGGGACCGGCGGACCGGCCGATCTACGCCTCGGTCGACGACAATCCGTCCGAGCAACAGTTCGCCGACCTGATCGCGCCGTACCTGCAGGGCTGGCACGACGTGCTCGGCGCCGGGAACACCGGCGTGTACGCCAACGGGCCGACCATCTCCTGGGCCCGCGACGCCGGCCTGGGATCGTTCTACTGGCAACATGATTGGGGCACGGCTGAGGGCTACGTGCATCCCGCGGCGAACCTGCACCAGGTGGGTGGCGGGACGATCGACGGCATCGGCATCGACGTCAACAATGTATTCAGCGCCGACTACGGGCAGTGGTCGCTCACCGCCGGTTGAGCCCGCCGGGCCGCGCCCGGGGAACGGCGGCGGTCAGGGCCAGCGCGACGGCGGAGGCCGCGATCGACAGCAGGAAGGTGGCGCGGAACCCGTCGAGGGCGGGCACCGTGTAGGTGCCGACCGTCGTGGTCATCGCCGCGAGCACCACGCTCACCACCGCCGCGGACGTGGACGTCCCGATCGAACGCATCAGCGTGTTGAGACTGCTCGCGGCGGCGGTCTCGGACAGCGGCACCGCGCCCATGATCAGGGCCGGCATCGCCGCGTACGCCAGGCCGATGCCCGCCCCGATGATCATCCCCGCCACGACGATGTGCCAGATCTCGGTGTACGCGACGTAGACCAGCACGTAGCCGGCGCCCACCACCACGACCCCGCTCGCCAGGGTGACCCGTGGCCCGTGGCTGCCGGTGATCCGCGCGGAGACGGGGGACAGCGCCATCATGACGACCCCGCCCGGCGCGATGAGCACGCCGGCCGTCACCATGGACAGCCCGAATCCGTAGCCCGTCTCGGTGGGGGCCATCAGCAACTGCGGGAACGCGAGCATCTGTCCGTAGATCGCGAATCCGACGGCGACCGACGCGAGGTTGGTCAGCAGCACCGGGCGCCGCGCGGAGATCCGTAGATTCACCAGGGGTCGCGCCGTGCGCAGTTCGTAGTATCCCCACACGAGCGCCGCGCCGGCGGCGCCGGCGAACATGCCCAGGGTCAGGGGATTCGACCAGCCCCAGGTGCCGCCCTTGGTGACGGGCAGGAGCAACAGCGTCAGCGTGACCGAGAGGCCGATCGCGCCGACGACGTCGAACCGGCCGGGGTTGCGGTGGGGCGACTCCGGGATCACCTTCAGCACCATGGCGATGCCCAGCAGGCCGAAGCCGGCGGCGGCGGCGAACAACATGTGCCAGTCGGCGATCTGGGCGATGGCCGCGGCGACGGGGAATCCGACGGCGCCGCCCACCCCGAGGGTGGCGCTGATGGTCGCCATCGCCCCGGCGATCCGCCGGGGCGGCAGTTCGTCGCGCAGGATCGCGATGCCGAGCGGGATCGCGCCGGTCGCCGCGCCCTGCAGGGCGCGGCCGGCGATCATCGGGAGCAGCGACTCGGCGAGGGCGCAGACGAGGGAGCCGGCCACGACCGCGCCGAGGCTGACCAGCAGCATGCGCCGCTTGCCGAACATGTCGCCCAGCCGGCCGCTGATGGGGGTGAGGACCGCCGCGGCGAGGAGCGTGGCGGTGACCGCCCACGAGGCGTTCTCCACGGACGTGCCGAGCAGGTGCGGCAGCTGGGGGAGCAGGGGGATGACGAGGGTCTGCATCAACGCGACGACGATCCCGCACAGGGAGAGCACCGCGACGAGACCACGGGGTGCGGGGCGTTCGGCTGTGACCGGAACGGGGGTCTCGACGGCCATGCGCCTCCTCGGGTCCGGGGGCCGCGCGATACGGGCGGGCATGGACGTGATCTACGAGATGTATCAGGTTCCCCACCGGGAGGGCAGCCGCGCGCCCGCCGATCGGGACACGGGCCCGGCCGGTCAGCTCTGGCAGTGCGCGGCGGGGTCGGGTTCGGCGGCGGTGACGACGAGCGTGGGATGCGGGTCGTCGGGGGCATCGTGGACACCGCGCCACGACAGCAGCGACCAGCGGGACAGTCCCGACAGCGCCGAGCCGAGGCTGGCGAACGACAGCGACGACAGGGCCGAACCGAACGAGCCCACCGAACCGACGGACAGCACCGACCCCACGCTGCCGATCGACAGGATCGAGTACGCCGAGCCGATGGACAGGATCGAGCCCTCGGAGCGGACGGACAGGATCGACCGGTGTGAACGGCGCGAGCGCAGGGACCGGGAAGCGGTGAGCCTGGACGGTGTTTCGGCCATGACTCGGTCTACCACGCGGTTCCCGGCTCGGGAAGCGCCCGGACGACGGAGGCCGCCGGGGGATGATCCCGGCGGCCTCGGCCAAGGTGCGGATGATCGGTCAGGCGACCGTGACGAGCCCGATCGTCGGCAGGAAGGTGCACGAACGCGGGGCCGCGCCCGCGGCCTGCGTGGTGATGCCGCCGGAGATCACGGCGGCCACGTTGCCGGAGCCGGTGTCGGCGATCGCGCTGAGCGTCGTCGGCCCGTCGGGATTGATCCTGGCCTCGTTGGTCAACGTCGCGGTGCCGCTGCGGCCGTTGGAGACGTTGATCCAGCTCACCGTCAGCGGCTGCGCCTGCTGGTCGGCGAACTTGGCGGTGCCCAGGGCGGTGAACACGAACCCGGCCTGGCCGGCCTTCGGGCCCGGCGGCGGGAGCGGCGCGGGGCCGGCCACGGCGAGCGCGGTGCCGATGGAGTCGCCGCCGTCGCGGATGCAGTCCTTGCCGATGCTCGGGTACAGGAACTGGGAGATCGCCACGGCGCCCGGCTCCGGAATGTCGGGTCCGCCGCCGCCGCTGCCGTCGAGGAAGGTGATCACGCGCTGGAGCAGGGCCTTGACCGAGTCCGGCAGCTGCGAGTTCGCGAGCAGTTCCTTCGCCTGGTCGAGGAGCTGATTCTTGCCGTCCGCGACGTCGGCCGGGCCGGCCGCCGCTCCGACGATGGCGGGGGCGAGGGAGGCGAGGGCCTCGACCTCTTCGGGGGCGGCTGCCTGGGTGCTGAGCATGCCCATGAGCGACTCGATCGACAGATCCGCCGGCACCTGGTAGCCGGCGAACTCGGCCGGCAGCTGGAGCACGTCGGGGATGCCCGGAACGACGGGTTGCGCGACCGCCTGCGACGGCACGGTGAGCGCCGCGGCGGCGGCGAGGGCGCAGGCGGTGAACATCCTGCGCGTTGCTCGGGTTCGAAGCACTTTTCCCCATCCTTGTCGTTGAAGCGGCTCCGGAGCGCGAGGCGCCGATGCCGCTGACGGCTCGGGGAGACACTTTATGTAGGCCCCCCGATCAGTACAAGCCGTGGCCGGTCTCACAGCCGCGCCCGTACTGGCGGGAGTCTAGCCATAACGTGTTCCGATCAGTGGTGTCCGCTCGAGACTACGTGTGACTGATGTGGTTTTTGTGAGAGTAGATGAAACTGTTACTGATGTGAGTATCGTGTTCGGCCCGCCGCCGCGGAACGGATAGTCTGCATCCGTCCCCGGCCCTTCCCCCGGGGTGACGTGACGACGGGAGGCCGCACCGCAGTGTCCGATCCGGTTCGCCCGCATCGACTGTGGTGGTGCGCGGCCCTGCTGGCCGTCTCCGTCGGGGCCCGGCTGGCGTGGAACTTCCTCACGCCCAACGGCATGAATCTCGTGGATCTGCACGTGTACGTCGACGGTTCCGCGGCGCTGCTGCGCGGCGAACTGTACGACTTCACCTACACCCGGGACACTCCCGAGTTCTCCCTGCCCTTCACCTACCCGCCGTTCGCGGCACTGGTCTTCTTCCCGCTGCACTATCTGCCCTTCCCGGTGGTCGGGGTGGCGTGGCAGCTGCTGACCGTCGCCGCCCTGTTCGGCCTCCTGCGCATCTGCCTCGAGTTGCTGTTCGGTTCCGCGGCGCACGGCGCGCGCTGGACGGCGGTCGCGCTCGTGTGGACGGCGGCGGGCATCTGGACGGAGCCCATCCGCACGACCCTCGACTACGGACAGGTCAACGTGTTCCTGGCCTTCGGCGTGATGGTCGCGGTCCGCAGCAACCGCTGGTGGCTCTCGGGCGGACTGGTCGGATTGCTCGCCGGCATCAAGCTGACCCCGGCGATCGCCGGCATGTACTTCGTGGCGCGTCGCCGCTGGGCGGCGGCGTTCTTCTCCGCGGCGACCTTCGCCGCCACCGTCGCCATCAGCTGGCTGGTCCTCGGCGACCAGGCGCGGACCTACTTCACCACGTTGTTCGGCGACGCCGACCGGATCGGGCCGGTGGGGTCGGTCTGGAACCAGTCGCTGCGCGGAGCGCTGAGCCGCATCGCGGGGCACGACGTGGGCACCGGGCCGCTGTGGCTGGCGGCTGTCGCGGCCTCGGCGGTGCTCGCCGTCGCGGCCTGGCGTGCCCTCGGCCCGGACGACCGGCTCGGCACGATCGTCGTCGTCGAACTGTTCGGCCTGCTGGTGTCGCCGATCTCCTGGATGCACCACTGGGTGTGGGTACTGCCGATGCTGCTGTGGCTGGTCTACGGGCCGCTCGCCGGCCGCCCCGGCACCCGTGTGCTCGCCGGGTTCTGGGCGGTGCTGACCGTCGTCGGGGTGCCGTGGCTCCTCGGCCTGGCGCAGGACTCGATGTGGGACATCTCCCGCCCCGCCCTGCTGGCCTGGGCGGGCGCGTGCAACGTGGTGGGGGTGCTGGCGGTGTACACGTGGATCGTCTACACCGGGCGCCCGGCTGCGGCCCCGCCCGTCAGCCGCGGGCCAGCGCGTCGATCTTCCGGGCCAGCTCCACGTCCGACCCGGTGATCCCGCCGGCGGAATGGGTGGACAGCGAGTAGGTCACCTTCCGCCAACGGATGTCGATGTCGGGGTGGTGGTTCGCCGCCTCGGCGGCCTCGGCCACCCTGTCCACCAGCGCGACGGCCGCGGGGAACGAGGAGGACTCGACGGTCCGCACGATCGCGTTCCCGTCCCGTCGCCACTCGGGCAGCTGGGCGAGGGCGGCATCGATGTCGGCGTCGGAGAGCAACTCGGCCATGCCCCATTCTGGGACGATGCCGCACATGAGTGCAACGACGGGCCGGGCGGACGAGGTAGTGGCCGGGGCGATCTTCCGCGACGGCCGGCTGTTGCTGGCCCAGCGCATCGGGCCGCCGGAGCTCGCGGGGCTGTGGGAGCTGCCGGGCGGCAAGGCCGAGCCGGGGGAGTCCGCCGAGGCGGCGCTGCGCCGGGAGCTGCGCGAGGAACTGGGCGTGGAGGTCGCCGGTGCGCAGCGGGTCGGGGTCGGGGTGCCGCTGGACGGCGGCCGGGTGCTGCGTGCCTACCGGGTGGAGCTGCTCTCCGGGGAACCGCGGCCGCTCGAACACGCGGCGCTGTGCTGGGTGGACGCCGACGAGCTGGAGCAGATCGACCTGGTGCCGAACGACCGGCTGTGGCTGCCGGAGCTGCGCGCGCACCTCGGGCGCTGACGGGGCGGCCGGTCAGGCGGCGCGGGCCTTCTTCAGGCGCTTCGCGAGTTCCTTCCCGCCGAGGCCCTCGTGCTCGAGCCTCTTCATCCGCATGATCACCACGGGGCAGCGCACACAGCGGGTCTTCTTGCGGCAGCACTTCTTCTTGGGCTCGAGCTGCGCGACCCTGCTCGCCTTCACCTTGCCCATCCGTGTCGCCGGCCTTTCGTCGGTGGGTCCCGGACCACAGCACTGGGCCCCTGGTCACATCAATTGGAAGGTTAGCATGCCCTAACAAAGGCGGAGGCGCCCGGCGAGCCGGTTTCGGCGGCCCGCAGCCGCCGGCGGGTTCGCCGAACAGTGCGCCGGGACGTGGCGAACGTCACGCTCCGGCCCGCGAACTGGTGAATCAGCCGTCGGCGGGCGCGAGGTACCACGTCCGGCCTGTACTGTATTGGAGGCCGCAGTGCCTGTGCGGGCCGTTCGCGGCCGCGAACGGGTGACTCGCATTCGCGACGCGGCCACCGCAAGAACGCCGTACGGGCGAGGTGCCGTCTGGGTCCAGTGCCGTGTGGCCGGACAACAGCCAGGAGAGCCATCGCGTGAGCACCGCCAGTTTCCGCAACGTCGCCATCGTCGCGCACGTCGACCACGGAAAGACCACCCTCGTCGACGCCATGCTGCGCCAGTCGGGCGCCTTCGCCGAGCGCGCGGAACTCGTCGACCGGGTCATGGACTCCGGTGACCTCGAGCGCGAGAAGGGCATCACCATTCTCGCGAAGAACACCGCCGTGCACCGGTACAACGGCGACGGCACCGTCACCGTCATCAACGTGATCGACACCCCCGGTCACGCCGACTTCGGTGGCGAGGTCGAGCGCGGCCTGTCCATGGTCGACGGCGTCGTCCTGCTCGTCGACGCATCCGAGGGCCCGCTGCCGCAGACCCGCTTCGTGCTGCGCAAGGCGCTCTCCGCGTCGCTGCCGGTGCTGCTGGTGGTCAACAAGACCGACCGCCCCGACGCCCGCATCGCCGAGGTCGTCGAGGAGACCCACGACCTGCTGCTCGACCTCGCCTCCGACCTCGACGACGAGGCCTCCGAGGCCGCCGAGCAGCTGCTGGACCTGCCGGTCCTGTACGCCTCCGGGCGCGAGGGCAAGGCGTCGACGGAACAGCCCGAGAACGGACAGGCGCCCTCCGCCGAGAACCTCGACGCGCTGTTCGACGTCCTCATGAAGTACATCCCCGCCCCCAAGGGCGATCCGGCCGCACCGCTGCAGGCCCACGTCACCAACCTCGACGCCTCCGAGTTCCTCGGCCGCCTGGCGCTGCTGCGCATCCACAACGGCGAGCTGCGCAAGGGCCAGACCGTCGCGTGGATGCACGCCGACGGCGTGAAGAACGTGAAGATCACCGAGCTGCTCCAGACCATCGGTGTCGAGCGCCGGCCCGGTGACGTCGCCGTCGCCGGCGACATCGTCGCCGTCGCCGGTATCCCGGACATCATGATCGGCGACACCCTTGCCGACGTGGACAACCCGGTCGCCCTGCCGCGCATCACGGTCGACGAGCCGGCCATCTCGGTGGTCATCGGCACCAACACGTCGCCGCTCGTCGGCCGCGTGCAGGGCCACAAGCTGACCGCGCGCATGGTCAAGTCCCGTCTCGACTCGGAGCTGGTCGGCAACGTGTCGCTGCGCGTGCTCGACATCGGCCGCCCCGACGCCTGGGAGGTGCAGGGCCGCGGCGAGCTGGCGCTGGCCATCCTCGTCGAGCAGATGCGCCGCGAGGGCTTCGAGCTCACCGTCGGCAAGCCGCAGGTGGTCACCCGGCAGGTCGACGGCAAGGTGCACGAGCCCTACGAGGAACTCACCATCGACAGCCCCGAGGAACACCTCGGCGCGATCACCCAGCTGCTCGCGGCCCGCAAGGGCAAGATGGTGCAGATGTCCAACCACGCCGCCGGATGGGTGCGCATGGAGTTCATCGTCCCGTCGCGCGGCCTCATCGGGTTCCGCACCGACTTCCTCACCGAGACCCGCGGCACGGGCATCGCCAACGCCGTTTTCCACGGCTACGCCCCGTGGGCCGGGGAGATCCGCGCACGGCACACCGGCTCGCTGGTCTCCGACCGCTCGGGCTCGGTCACGCCGTTCGCCATGATCCAGCTCGGCGACCGCGGCACCTTCTTCGTGGAGCCGGGCAGCGACACCTACGAGGGCCATGTCGTGGGCATCAACCCGCGCGCCGAGGACCTCGACATCAACGTCACCCGCGAGAAGAAGCTCACCAACATGCGCTCCTCCACGGCCGACGTGATGGAGACCCTCGCGAAGCCGATCACCCTGAGCCTCGAGGAGGCCATGGAGTTCTGCGCGTCCGACGAGTGCGTCGAGGTCACCCCGGAGATCCTCCGCGTCCGCAAGGTGCACCTGTCGGCCACCGACCGGGCCCGCGCCCGCTCGCGGGAGAAGGCTCGCAACAAGTAGTCGCGGCAGTGGTGGTCCCGGCGCGGCCGGGACCACCGCCGCATCCCGGAGGGAAGGGAGGCCGGATGCGCAGGATCGCCGGGATCACCGCGGTCGCCGCGGTGCTGGGGTTGACGGCGTGCACCGCCGATCCGCCGCCGCCGATCGAGCAGACCGAGCCCACCCGGACCCCCACCCCGGTTCCCCAGCTCAACACCGTCGTGGTGGCCGTCGACGACGTGGGCGCCGGGCTCAACCCGCACCTGCTCGCCGACCAGTCGCCCGTCGGCAACACCGTCGCCGGGATGGTGCTGCCGAGCGCGTTCCGGCCCGTGCCCGACCCCGCGCGGCCCGGCGCCTCCGCCTGGGTGCTCGACGAGTCCGTCCTCGCATCGGCCGAGGTCACCTCGCAGGCCCCGTTCACCATCACCTATCAGGTGCGCGACGAGGCGCAGTGGTCCGACAGCGCGCCCATCGCCGCCGAGGACTTCCGGTACCTGTGGCAGCAGATGATCACCCAGCCCGGTGTGGTCGATCCCGCCGGATACCGCCTCATCGAGGACGTCGGATCCTCCGGCGGCGGCAAGACCGTCACCGTCACGCTGCGCGAGCCCTACCCGGCGTGGCGGGAACTGTTCACCCACCTGCTGCCGGCTCACCTCGTCAAGGACACTCCGGGCGGTTTCACCACGAGCCTCGCCGAATCGATCCCGGTGTCCGGCGGGCAGTTCCATGTCAAGTCCGTCGACCGCGGCCGCGGCGAGATCCTGCTCGAACGCAACGATCGCTTCTGGGGCACGCCGGCCCGGCCCGACCGGATCCTGTTGCGCCGCGGCGGAACCGACGCGCAGCTCGCCGAGTCCATTCGCACCGGCGACGCGCAGGTCGCGCAGATGCACGGTGGGGGATCCGCGCTGCTCGCCCAGCTCGGCGCGATCCCGCAGGTGCGCACCGGCACCCAGCTGCAGCCCCGCGTCCTCGAGCTGACCCTCAACGGCCGCACGACCGAGTTCGCCGATCCGCGCGTGCGCCGGGCCGTCCTCGGGCTTCTCGACCCGGACCTGCTGGCCACCGTCGCGGCCGGCACGGAATCGGCCGTCGTCGCGGCCCGCGCGCAGGTGCTCGCCCCGTCCGATCCCGGCTATTCGCCGACGATGCCGCCGCGGCCCGGCCGCGAGGAGTCCCTCGCGCTCCTCGCCGGGGCCGGGTACGTACTGGCCGGCCCGGCGACGATCGACGCAACCGGCACCCCGGCGCCCGAGACCGCGACCACGGGTCTGCTCGCCCAGGGCGGCGTGCCGCTCACCCTCGTGCTGGGCGTGCCGGAGAACTCGCCGGTGGCCGACGCCGTCGCCCGCACCGCCGCGGACCAGCTGCGTGGGGCCGGCGTCGCCGCCACCGTGACGACGTTGCCGCCGGACGAGCTCTACGGCGACGCCCTCGTCGAGGGGACCGTGCATGCGGTGGTCGGCTGGACGCGCGCCGGAGGCGACCCCGCCACCGCTGCGCTGTCCCGATTCGGTTGCCCCCCAGTGCTTCCCGAGCAGGGCCCCGGCTCCGTCGAGCCGGCTCCCGCACCCACCCCGACGCCGGAGCCCGCCCCCGGCGGTGACGCCGAGTCCGTTCCGGACGGTGACGCCGAGTCCGTTCCGGACGGTGACGCCGGGCCGGTTCCCGACGGTGACACCGGGCCGGTTCCCGACGACGAGATCGAGGCCGCCGAGGCGCAACTCGCCGCACCGAGCAACGTGTCCGGGGTGTGCGACCCCACCCTCGACCCGGAACTCGCCGGGGCCCTGCGCGGCGCCGGCGACGTGCCCGCCGTCCTGGCCGGGGCGCAGCCGAAGCTGTGGGACCTCGCCGTCACCCTGCCGATCGTGCAGGACCGCACCGTGATCGCCGCGGGACCCGGCGTCGAGGGCGTGACGCTGGCCGGCTCGATCCCTGCCGGTTCCCTGTCCGACGCGCAGAACTGGTGGAGGACCACACCGTGACCGATCGGAACGCCCCCGCGCCGAAACGCCTGCTGCTGGTGCACGCCCATCCCGACGACGAATCCATCACCACGGGCGGCACCATCGCCCGCTACGCCGCCGAGGGCGCCGAGGTCACCGTCGTGACGTGCACCCTCGGGGAGGAGGGCGAGGTCGTCGGCGACGAATGGGCGCAGCTCACCGCCGACCGGGCCGATCAACTCGGTGGCTATCGCATCCACGAGCTCGGCCGGGCGCTGGCCGCCCTCGGCGTGCCCGCGCCCCGCTTCCTCGGCGGCGCCGGGCATTGGCGCGACTCCGGGATGGCCGGCACCCCGTCGGCCGCGAACCCGCGGGCCTGGGTGAACGCCGACCGCGACGAGGCGGTGGCCGCACTCGTCGCGGTGATCCGGGAACTGCGCCCGCACGTGGTGGTCACCTACGACCCCGTGGGCGGTTACGGCCACCCCGACCACATCCAGGTGCATCACGTCGTGACCGCAGCGGTCGAGGCCGCGGGGACCGGCGCCTACCCGCACGCCGGCGCACCGTGGGATCCGGCGAAGCTGTACTGGACCGTCACCGAGGCGAGCGCCCTGCGCCGCGGCATCGCGGAGATGACCGGCCTGCCCGACGGGTGGCAGCGTCCCGGCCCCGACGACCTGCCGTGCGTGCCCGACGAACAGGTCACCACCGTGGTCGACGTCGCCGGCGTGCTCGACGCCAAGCGGGCGGCCCTGGCGGCGCACGCGACCCAGGTCGTCGTCGCGCCCGGCGGAGCACAGTTCGCCCTGTCCAACCTCGTCGCGCAGCCCGTGCTGGAGCAGGAGCACTACGTGCTCGTCCGGGGCGACCGCGGCGACGTCGACGGCTCCGGCCGGGAGCGTGACCTCTTCGCCGGGCTGAGTTAGTGTGACCACGAGCACCGGACAGGTGATCGTGGTCACACGAGAGGGTCCTGATGTACAACTGGTCCGTCCAGAACCAGATCGTCGCATTCGTCGATTCGCTGCGTCCCTACGCGGACCAGATCAACGCCGCCTACTACCAGGCGCTCTACGGATTCGCGGACCAGGCCAGCCACGTGCTGACGCTCATGGGCTACCCGCCGGTGCCGTGATCGGCCGGGACCCGGTGACCACCCACCCGCGCCGGTGGCGCACTATCGAACGATGACGGTCGATCCCGCCACCACAGCCACCGAAGCTCCCGCCCCGCCGGCGCCGAAGCCGCGGCCGGGCATCGTCGCGCTGCTGACCTTCGACGGCTTCCTCTGCGCGCTGCTGTCCGTGTTCTTCCTCGGCCTGTACATCGGCACGGTGCCGTTCCCGATCACGATCGTGCTGGCCGGCGCGGCGAACATGCTCCTGGTGATGGCGATGCGCGCCGAGACCGGGTCCGCCTCGCGCGCGGCGTGGCCGCTGCTGGCGTGGATCGTCGGCTTCGTGGTGTGCCTGGCCGGCGGTCCCGGCGGCGATCAGCTCCTCGTCGCCGACTGGCGGACCCTGCTGCTGCCGGTCGGTGCGCTCGCCCCCGCCGGGTTGCACCTGTTCGTCGCCCGCATGGCCGCGCTCACGAGCGCAGTCCGGCAGCCCGCGCCGCGTCCGTGAGCACGGCGGTGAGCATGGCCGGGGTGAGCCGGCCGGTGAACGTGTTCTGCTGGCTCACGTGATAGCAACCGAACACGTGTAGCGGCCTGCGGTCCGCAGCGTCGCCGCGCGGCCGCAGTTCCACCGCCGTGCCGTGCCCGAATCCGGGGCGGGGACGCGGCACGGCCCAGCCGGCGTCGTCGAGCACCGGGAGCAGCGCCCGCCATCCGAAGCCGCCGAGCACCACGACCGAGCGCAACGTCGGCGCCAGCAGCTGCAGCTCCGCGTCGAGCCAGGTGCGGCACGTGTCCCGCTCCTGCGGCGTCGGCCGGTTGGCCGGCGGCGCGCAGTGCACCGGCGACGTGACGCGGGTGCCGAACAGTTCGAGGCCGTCGCCGCGGTGCGTCGCGGTGGGCTGCGACGCCAGGCCCGCCGCGTGCAGCGCGGCGTACAGGAAGTCGCCCGAGCGGTCACCGGTGAACATCCGGCCGGTCCGGTTGCCGCCGTGCGCGGCCGGGGCCAGGCCCACGATCAGCAGGGACGCATCCGCCGGTCCGAACCCGGGCACGGGACGCGCCCAGTACTCCTCGTCGCGGTATGCGGCACGCTTCTCGCGGCCCACCTGCTCCCGCCACGCGACCAGGCGCGGGCAAGCCCGGCACTCGATCAGGCGCGCGTCGAGCGCGGCCAGGTCCGGGGGCCGATCGATCGGGTTCATCGGCGCACCCATCCGTCGCCGGCCCCGGGAGTGACCGCCTCGACCAGCGCCCACGCCTGCTCCGCGGGGAGGTCCACCACCGCGTAGCGGCCCGTACCGGCCGGGGTCGCGGCGACGACCGTCGCCACCCCGGCGCGGCGCTGGAAGAACGTCTGCCGCACCGTCCAGCCGATGATGCCGTCCGCCTCGAGCGAGACGCGGCGCCGATCCAGCGACCCGCCGCGGGTGATCAGCCACGCCGTCGCGTCCTGCGGCCCCGCCCCCAGCACGGCATGCCCCAGGCTGCGGTAGCGATCCCACGCCAGCCCCACCGCCGCCACCGTGACGGCCGCGACCGCCGGACCCCATGCCGCCACCGAGACCGTGCGGCCGGTGACCGCGACCGCCGTCGCACCGGCGGCGACGGCCAGCGCCACGGGACTCAGCGCCCGGGTGAACCGTCGCCGCCGCGCCGCCGGCCCGTGCGGCCGCAGCGGGGCGTCGAGCTGCCGCGTGTCGCGCAGTACCGCTGCCGCGACCCGTCGCGCCTCGGCGGAGGGCGCGGGCGGCAGCAGCAGCGACGACTCGCCGTGCTCGGCGGCGACGCCGGTCATCACCGCGTCCAGGCGGGCCCCGCCGGCCAGGCGCAGCGCAAGCGGCTCGCGAAGGCTCACGCCGCGCAGGCGGCGCCGGTCCAGGGTGGTGTGCCGGTGCCGCAGCAGGCCGTGCCCGACCCGCAGCATCCGCCCGTCGTCGGTGACCGACAGGTCCGTGTACAGCAGCACGTACCGCACGCACGCCGCCAGGCTCGCCACCACGCCCAGGACGAGCAGGCCGAGCACGGCGGCGACGAACGGGCCGGCGGCCTCGATCGACGACAGCCCGCGCTCGACGGTGGCCGACTCGCCGAGCCGCTCGGCGATCCCGTACTGGAAGGCCAGTCCCACCACCGCCGCGACGGTGACCAGCCCCGTGGTCGAGAACGGGGCGTAGCGCACCCAGCCCGGCTGGAACCGGGCGATCGCGGTTTCGGCCGGGGCGGCCGCCCCGGCCGCCTCGTCCGGCGCCCCCGGGTGCGTGCTGAGCAGGGCGGCGCGCAGCGCCGGCACGGCACCGACCGCCAGGCCGTTCAGCTCGAACCGGTTGCGGTCGCGTCCGGCGCCGGTCCGCTGGCCGGTCCCGATCCGCACCACCGCCAGCCCGAGCAGCCGGTGCAGCAGGCGCTGTTCGACGTCCACGGACCGGATGCGGCTGCGCGGCACCGACAGCAGCTGGCGCTGCAGCAGGCCCCGGCGCAGCTCCACGTGCACCGGTCCGATCCGGTAGGTCGTGGTGAACCAGCGCAGCATGCCGATCACCACCAGCAGCGCGGCCACCGCCAGGCCCCAGCCGTGATTGCCGCTGCTGCTGCCGAGCAGCACCGACGCCACCAGCACCGGCAGCAGCCGCAGTACCTCCTCGACGGGGTGGATCAGCAGCATCCGCGGATCCAGCCGCAACCACGGCTGCTCGGCCTCGGCGGCGAGGGCGGGGGCGTCCTCCCGCTCCGGCGGCACGGGTACGTCGCTCACGTGGCATCGGCCTGGCTGCTGCCGGCGATCGCGGTGAGCCGGGCGGCGGTGGCGTCGGCGACCCCGACGTCGAGAGCGGTGATCTCCACGGCGCCCGCGGACGAGGCGGTGGTGACGGTGACGGTGGCGAGGCCGAGCCATCGTTCGATCGGGCCGCGCTCCGTGTCGACCGTCTGGATCCGGGAGATCGGCGCGATCCGGCGTTCCTGGGTGAGCCACCCCGAGCGCGTGTACACGGCGGTGTCGGTGATCTCCCAGCGGTGCACCCGGTACCGCCACAGCGGCATCACGGCCACGTGCGCGACGGCGAGAACCGCGGTGGCGACGCCGGCGGCGACGTGCCAACCCGGGTGCCGGCCGGAGTCGACTATCGCCCACACCACCTGCGCGGCCACGACCGGCACCCACAGCAGCGCGGCGCTCACCGCCCACAGCAGCCGCGCCCTCGGGCTGGGGCGCCACGCCGGATCGGCCATCGTCACCGGCGGCGGGGCGGCCCTGCCGGCTGCCGGGGGCGGCGGGGGGTCGTCCCGGTTCACGCGGTTCTCCTCGTCGGTGGTGTCCAGTCGGTTCCAGGCTAAGCTGATCGGGCGAGCAAACCCGGCAATGCCGCGACCGGGTTCGGAGTCGACACGAGGAGGAGGACCGCCGTGACCGAATCATCGGAGACCACCGAATACACGGAACTGCCCGAGGCCGATCGGATCGAGCAGGAGATGCCGGCCGAGGACGAACCGGCCGACGACGAGGTGACCTCGGTGCCGCTCGAGGTGGAGCCCGCGGACGTTCTCGAGCAGAGCCGGGTCGTCCCGGGAGACGAGGACTATCCCCGCGAGTGAGTTCGCCGGGGACGTGCCCCCGAGGTGGCATGGGTACGGCGGGTGGCGCATGATCGGCGAATGACCGATTCGACCCACGACGGTGCCACGCCCGCGATGTTGCCCCTGCCCTCGGTCCGCGCCGGCGCGGCCGGGCCCGCGTCGTCCGCGGCGGATCCTGTGCGGGTTTCGCCGTCGGGCATGCGGCGGGCGTTGCGGCGCGCGCGGGACGGGGCGACGCTCAACGTCGACGAGGCCGCGATCCTGCTCGCCGCCCGGGGATCGGATCTCGAGGACCTGTGTGCCTCGGCCGCCCGGGTGCGCGACGCCGGTCTGCTCGCGGCGGGCCGGCCGGGCACGGTCACCTATTCCCGCAAGGTGTTCGTCCCCATCACCCGGCTGTGCCGGGACCGCTGCCACTACTGCACGTTCGTGACCGTGCCGGGCAAGCTGCGCGCCGCCGGGCAGGGGATGTATCTCGAGCCCGACGAGATCCTGGACATCGCCCGGCGTGGAGCCGAACTGGGTTGCAAGGAAGCGCTTTTCACGCTCGGTGACCGGCCCGAGGAGCGCTGGCCGGAGGCGCGGCAGTGGCTCGACGAGCGGGGCTACGACTCGACCCTCGACTACGTGCGCGCGATGGCGATCCGGGTTCTCGAGGAGACCGGGCTGCTGCCGCACCTGAACCCCGGGGTGATGAGCTGGGCCGAGATGTCCCGTCTCAAGCCGGTGGCCCCGTCGATGGGCATGATGCTCGAGACCACGTCGACCCGGTTGTTCACCGAGCAGGGGGAGTGCCACTACGGCAGCCCCGACAAGGACCCGGCGGTACGGCTGCGGGTGCTCACCGACGCGGGCCGGCTGTCGGTGCCGTTCACGACCGGCATCCTCGTCGGCATCGGCGAGACGCTCACCGAGCGCGCCGAATCCATCGCGGCAATCCGCAAGCAGCACAAGGCGTTCGGACATATCCAGGAAGTGATCGTGCAGAACTTCCGGGCGAAGGACGACACCGCGATGCGCGACGTGGACGACGCCGGACTCGACGAGTTCCGGGCCGCGATCGCCGTGGCCCGGCTCGTGCTCGGTCCGTCCATGCGCATCCAGGCGCCGCCGAACCTCGTCGCCGCCGACGAGTGCCGCGCGCTGCTCGCCGCGGGCGTCGACGACTGGGGCGGGGTCTCACCGCTGACCCCGGACCACGTCAACCCGGAACGGCCGTGGCCGAACCTGGACGCGCTCGCACGGATCAGCGCCGACGCCGGGTTCACCCTCACCGAGCGGATCGCGGCCCAGCCGCAGTACGTGCTGGCCGGGCAGCCGTGGATCGACCCGCGGATCGCCGCCCACGTGCGCGCGCTGGCGGACCCGGCGACCGGTCTGGCCCGGGACGTGACCCCGCAGGGGCAGCCGTGGCAGGAGCCCGACCTCGATTGGGAGTCCAGCGGCCGCGTGGATCTGAACTCCGAGATCGACGTGACCGGGCGCAACACCGAGTACCGCTCCGACCTCGGCAGCGCGTTCGGCGACTGGGACACCGTGCGCGAGCAGGTCCTCGCACTCGGCGCGAATGCCCCGGTGCGGTTGGACGGGGACGTGCTCTCGGCGCTGCGCGCCGCGGAGAAGGACCCCGCCGGTTGTACCGACGCCCAGTACGTCGCCCTCGCGCACGCCGACGGGCCCGGCCTCGAGGCGGTCGTCGCCCTGGCCGACCAGCTGCGCCGGGACACGGTCGGCGACGACGTCACGTACGTGATCAACCGGAACATCAACTTCACCAACATCTGCTACACCGGCTGCCGGTTCTGCGCGTTCGCGCAGCGCAAGGGCGACTCCGACGCGTTCACCCTGTCCACCGCGGAGGTCGCGGACCGGGCGTGGGAGGCGCACGTCGCCGGTGCCACCGAGGTGTGCATGCAGGGGGGCATCGACCCGGAACTGCCCGTCACCGGCTACGCCGACCTGGTCCGCGCGGTCAAGGAGCGGGTGCCGTCGATGCACGTGCACGCCTTCTCCCCGATGGAGATCGCCAACGGCGTCTCCCGCAGCGGCGTGTCCGTCCGCGACTGGCTGACCGAGCTGCGTGAGGCCGGCCTCGACACGATCCCCGGCACCGCCGCGGAGATCCTCGACGACGAGGTCCGCTGGGTGCTCACCAAGGGCAAGCTGCCCACCGCGGAGTGGATCGAGGTGGTCACCACCGCACACGAGGTGGGGCTGCGGTCCAGCTCGACGATGATGTACGGCCACGTCGACCAGCCGCACCACTGGGTGGGGCACCTGAACGTGCTGCGTGGGATCCAGGACCGCACCGGCGGCTTCACGGAGTTCGTGCTGCTGCCGTTCGTGCACCAGTCGTCGCCGCTGTACCTGGCCGGCGCGTCGCGGCCCGGTCCGACGTTGCGCGACAACCGCGCCGCGCACGCGCTGGCGCGGATCATGCTGCACGGCCGGATCGACAACATCCAGACCAGCTGGGTCAAGCTGGGTGTCGCCGGCACGCAGGCGATGCTGCAGGGCGGCGCCAACGACCTCGGCGGCACCCTGATGGAGGAGACGATCTCCCGGATGGCGGGTTCCCAGCACGGCTCGGAGAAGACCGTGGCAGAACTCGTGGCGATCGCCGAGGGCATCGGTCGCCCGGCCCGTCAGCGGAGCACCGCCTACGCGCCGCTCGCTGTCGACGGGGGCGCCCTCAGCGGGGCCGGCCGGTGAGCCCCAGGCTGGGCGACGGGGTCGTCGCGGCGGCCCTGGACGCGACCGCCGCAGGCGTCGGGCCGCTGTTCGACCTGGCGTACCTCGACCCGTTCGGTCTCAAGGCCCGCACGTTCGTGCCCACGGTGCGGGAGCGGACCCCGGTCGAGCAGGTGCTCGACGCGGCCGCGGCCGTGCTCGACGCCGGCCGCGTGCCGGGCACGGCGGCGTGGGCGGCCGCCTCGGAACAGGAGCGGGTGAACTGGTGGGTCGGCGGGCTCGGCTCGGTCTCGACGCTGCCCGTCGCGTTCCCCGGCATGCTCGGGGTGGTGGGCCGGATGCTGCCGCTGCAGGACGCGCTCGGCTTCGTCAACCAGGCGATCGTGCTGCTCGCCGTCGCCCGGGAACGCGGAATCCACGACCGCGACCGCCAGGTGCGGATGCTCGCGGCCGTGCTGTGCCGCCGCGACCTCCTCGGCACGGGCGAAACCGGGACGCCGCTGTCGTGGGTGCGGCGTCCGGTGCGGTCGACGATCGACCTGGTCCGGGCGGTGAACGCGGAATTCGCGCGGCGTCCGCAGCCGTCGGGCGCGTGGCGCGCGCTCGGCGTGCTGCCGCTGGTGGGGGCACTGGCCGGATACGTCGGCGAGCGGTCCGCCCTGTCCCGGGCCGCCGCGGACGGGCAGCAATGGCTGGGCGCCCAGCCGGGGCCCGTCTAGTCAGGGCACCCTAACTCGGAGGGGTGTCCCCGCGGCGGGGGATACTGGACGTCGACGGACGCGGAGCGCGCCCCGATTCGGCGTGACCGTGCAGGTGGGCGGGCGACCAGAGAGGCAGGGAGAACACCAGTGACGTACACGATTGCGGAACCGTGCGTGGACGTGTTGGACAAGGCGTGCATCGAGGAATGCCCGGTCGACTGCATCTACGAGGGCGGTCGCATGCTGTACATCCATCCGGACGAGTGCGTGGACTGCGGTGCCTGCGAGCCGGTGTGCCCCGTCGAGGCGATCTTCTACGAGGACGACGTGCCGGACGAGTGGAGCGCGTACGTCAAGGCCAACGTCGACTTCTTCGACGATCTCGGATCCCCGGGTGGCGCCGCGAAGCTCGGCAAGGTCGACTACGACCCGCCGTTCGTCAAGGCCCTGCCGCCCATGGGCGAGGAATAGTGATCGGCGGTACCGTGACGCGCACTCGTCGTTCGGTGGCCGCGAGCCTGCCGGACTTTCCGTGGGACTCGCTGACCGGCGCGAAGGAGAAGGCGGCCGCGCACCCCGGCGGCATCGTCAATCTCTCGGTCGGCACCCCCGTCGACCCCGTCGCCCCGGTCATCCGTGAGGCGCTGCTCGCCGTCGCGGAGGAATCCGGGTATCCGACCACCCACGGCACGGAAGCGCTGCGCGCCGCCGCGGTCGGGGCGCTGGCCCGACGCTACGGCGTCACCGGCATCGACGCGTCCGCGATCCTGCCGGCCATCGGCACCAAGGAGATGATCGCGTGGCTGCCGAGCCTCCTCGGCCTCGGCGGCAGCGACCTGGTGGTGATCCCCGAGCTCGCGTACCCGACGTACGAGGTGGGAGCGCTGCTCGCCGGCACGCGGATCATTCGTGCCGACGGCCTCAACCGCCTGGGACCCGAGGGCGCGGCGCTGGTGTTCGTGAACTCGCCGTCGAACCCGACGGGCAAGGTGCTCGGCCTCGAACACCTGTGCAAGGTGGTGGACTGGGCGCGCAGCCGGGACGCGATCGTCGTCTCCGACGAGTGCTACCTGGGCCTGACCTGGGAGGGTGAGGCACTGTCCATCCTGCACCCGAGCGTGTGCGACGGCGACCACACGAACCTGCTCGCGGTGCACTCGCTGTCGAAGACGTCGAACCTGGCCAGCTACCGCGCCGGCTTCGTCACCGGCGACGCCGAACTCGTCGCGGACCTGCTCGAGGTGCGTAAGCACGCCGGCATGATGGTGCCGCTGCCGATCCAGTCGGCGATGACCGTCGCGCTGAACGACGACGAACACGAGAACGCGCAGCGCGAGCTGTACCGCAAGCGCCGCGAGGTGCTGCTCGCGGCCGTCCGCGGTGCCGGGTTCACGGTGGATCACTCCGAAGCCGGCCTGTACCTGTGGGCGAGCCGCGGCGAGGAGTGCCGCGCGACGGTGGACTGGTTCGCCGAACGCGGGATCCTCGTGGCCCCGGGCGAGTTCTACGGTCCCGGCGGTGTCCAGCACGTGCGGATCGCGCTGACGGCCTCGGACGAGAGGATCGCGGCCGCCGCGCAGCGGCTGATGTGATGTGCGCGCACCGGCTGACGTGATGCGCGCGCGGCGGAAGCGACGCTGCCCGAGCAGGATTGCCGTATGCGACGCGGTGTTCGGCGCTACCCTGGGCCCAGGGAGGCCCCATGGACGCCGTCACTGCAGTTCCTGCGCCGGCCAACGAGCCGGTCCACACCTACGCTCCCGGCAGCCCGGAGCGGGAGCGTCTGACCGCCAAGCTGAAGGAGCTGGCGGCCGAACCGGTGGACGTCTCGCACGTCATCGGCGGCGAGCACGTGCACGGTGAGGGCGATCGCTTCGACATCGTGCAGCCCCACAACCATCACGCGGTGCTCGGCACCCTGCGCAACGCCACCCCGGCGGAGGCGACGGCGGCCGTCGAGGCGGCGACGGACGCGGCCCCCGCGTGGCGGGAGATGTCGTTCGACGCCCGCGCGGCCGTGCTGCTGCGGGCCGCCGACCTGCTGGCCGGGCCGTGGCGGGAGACGATCGCGGCCGCCACCATGCTGGGCCAGTCCAAGTCGGTGCAGCAGGCGGAGATCGACGCGCCGTGCGAACTGGTCGACTTCTGGCGATTCAACGTGCACTTCGCCCGGGCGCTGCTCGCCGACCAGCCGTATTCGTCGCCGGGTGTGTGGAACCGGATGGACTACCGGCCGCTCGAGGGGTTCGTGTACGCGATCACCCCGTTCAATTTCACGGCGATCGCCGGGAACCTGCCCACCGCTCCGGCGCTGCTGGGCAACACCGTGGTGTGGAAGCCCGCACCGACGCAGTCCCTGTCGGCGTACTGGACGATGCGCCTGCTCGAGGCGGCGGGGATGCCGCCGGGCGTGATCAATCTGATCACCGGGGACGGCCGGGTCGCGTCGGAGGTGCTCCTGCGCGATCCGCGGCTGGCCGGTATCCACTTCACCGGGTCGACCCGGACGTTCCAGCACCTGTGGCGGGAGGTCGGGGCCAACATCGACGGCTACCGCACGTATCCGCGGCTGGTGGGGGAGACCGGCGGCAAGGACTTCGTCCTCGCGCACCCGTCGGCCGATCCGGGCGTGCTGTCCACGGCCCTGATCCGGGGTGCCTTCGAATATCAGGGGCAGAAGTGCTCGGCGGCGTCGCGGGCGTTCCTGCCCCGCTCCCTGTGGCGGCGCATGCGCACTGAGTTCCTCGACGAGGTCGAGAGCCTGACCTACGGCGACGTGACCGACCTGTCGAACTTCGGCGGCGCCCTGATCGACCGGACTGCCTACGAGAAGGTCGTCGGCGCCCTCGAGCGGGCCCGCGACCGCGAGTCGATCGAGATCGCCGTCGGCGGCGGGTACGACCAGTGGGTCGGCTGGTTCGTGCGGCCCACCGTCCTGCTCACCGACGATCCGGGTGACGAGTCGATGTGCACGGAGTACTTCGGTCCGGTGCTGAGTGTGCACGTCTACGACGACGCGGAGCCGGACGCGTGGCGGCGGGTGCTCGACCTCGTCGACCGCGGCGCCCCCTACGCGCTCACCGGCTCGGTGATCGCCGAGGACCGCGCGGCCGTCGAGGAGGCCACCGCCGCGCTGCGGTTCGCGGCCGGCAACTTCTACGTCAACGACAAACCCACGGGCGCGGTGGTGGGGCAGCAACCCTTCGGCGGCGGCCGGGCGTCCGGCACCGACGACAAGGCGGGCTCGCCGCTGAACCTGCTGCGCTGGGTGTCGGCGCGGACGATCAAGGAGACGTTCGTGCCACCGACGGACTACCGGTACCCGCACATGAAGGGCGGGTGAGGTCCGTGGTCGCCTCGGAACCGCTGCCGTCGCCGCCCGTGACGTCGCGGGCGCTGCCGCGGCTGGCGTCGAACCCGCTGCGGCCGGTGATCCTCGCGGCCGCGAAGTCGCCCCGCGTCCGGGCGCTGGTCACCACGGCGCCGCCGACACGCCGGCTCGTCGACCGGTTCGTCGCCGGGGACACCCGCCCCGACGCGCTGGCGGCCACGAAGGCCCTGCTCGGCACCGGACGGGCGGTGAGCATCGACCACCTCGGGGAGGACACCACCGATCTCGCGCAGGCCCGGGCGATCGTCGCCGAATACGAGGCGCTGATCGCCGACCTGGCTCCGCTGGTCGAGCGCGATGCCCCGATGCCGGCGGTGGAGGTGTCGGTCAAGCTCACCGCGCTCGGCCTGGCCCTCGGCGCCGAGGGCCCCGGCATCGCGCTCGGGCACGCCCGGCAGATCTGCGCGGCCGCCGCCGCGGCGGGGGTGTGGGTCACCGTCGACGCCGAGGACCACACCACCACCGACGCCACCCTGTCGATCGTGCGGCGGCTGCGCGAGGACTTCCCCTGGGTCGGTGCCGTGCTGCAGGCCTACCTGCGCCGCACCGAGGCGGACTGCCGCGACCTGTCCGGCCCGGGCTCGCGGGTGCGGCTGTGCAAGGGCGCCTACCGCGAACCGGCGTCGGTGGCGTACCAGGATTCCGCCGAGGTGGACGCCTCGTACCTGCGGTGCCTGCGGGTGCTCATGGCCGGGCAGGGCTATCCGATGGTGGCCTCGCACGACCCGGCGATCGTGGCGGCCGCGGGACCGCTCGCCGCCGAGTACGCCCGCGGCCCGGACGGATTCGAGCATCAGATGCTGTACGGGATCCGCGACCTCGAACAGCGCCGGCTCGCCGGCGCCGGCCTGCGCATGCGGGTGTACGTCCCCTACGGGGCCCAGTGGTACGGGTACCTGATGCGGCGGCTCGCGGAGCGGCCGTCGAACCTGCGGTTCTTCCTGCGCTCGGTGGTGTCACGGGATTGAACGTCCGGCGCCGGGGGAGCGGACCCGCCGTCGACGGAACCGGACGCCGGGTACGTCCGCAGGTACATTGACGCCCGTGAGCACCTCGGAGGCCGACCCCGGTTCGGTGCTCCTGCTCGCCCTCGTCGCGGCCCTCGCGGTGCTGCTCGCGCAGCGTCGGTGCGCGCCGCCGGGGCGGCTGGTGTGGTGGCCCCCGCCGGGTCAGCTGCTGTGGCCGCCGCCGGTGACCGCGCTCGTGCTGTGGCTCGTCGTCGCGGTCCCGTCGCTGCTGCGCCTGGCCGTGCCGTCGCTGCTCGGGACGTTCGGCCGCGACCCGCTGCGGATCCGCGCCGAGGACGAATGGTGGCGGGTCCTGACCTCGGTGCTCGTGCAGGACGGCGGCGTGTTCGTCACCCTGGTGAATCTGCTCCTCCTCGCCGTCGTCGCGACCGTCGCGGTGCGGGTGTGGGGCCCGGGCCGGGCGGTCGGGTTGTTCGCGGTGAGCCAGCTGCTGTTCGGGCTGTTCACCGCGTTCGTGTCGCCGTCGACCGGTGCCGGCAGCTCGGGCGCGTCGTTCGCGGTCGCGGGGTCGATCGCGGGCCTGTGGCTGGCGGTCGGCGCCCGCGGGGCCGTGCTCGCGGCCGCCGTCGGCATCGGCCTCGCCGGCGCGGTGCTGGTGGTGGCCGGTGACGGGCACGGCGTGGCCGTCCTCGTCGGTGTGCTGCTCGGCGCGGTGCTCGGGACGGTGGCGCCGCCGCGCCGCGCCGCCCTCGCGGCGGCTGTGCGATCCTGACCGACGTGTCTTCGCTGCTTCGTTCCCTCAACCCCCTGGCCGTCGCGCGCGGCGACGACCTGCCCGACGCGGTCCGCATCGACGGGCACACGCTTTCGCGCAGCGACATCCTCGGCGCGGCCGGTGCCCTGGCCCGCCGCATCGGCGGAGCCGAACGTCTCGCGGTGCTCGCCGCGCCGACGGCGACGACGGTGATCGCGGTGGTGGGCTGCCTGCTCGCCGGGGTCACCGTCGTCCCGGTGCCACCGGACTCCGGCCCCGCGGAACGGGAGCACATCCTGCGCGACTCCGGGGCTCAGGCGTGGCTCGGCGACGTGCCGGACGAACCCGGCCTGCCGGTGGTGCCGGTGCGGCTGCACGCCCGCGACTGGCACAGTCACCCGGAACCCGATCCGTCCCGCACGGCGTTCGTGCTCTACACCTCCGGCACCACCGGCGCGCCCAAGGGCGTGCTGCTGAGCCGACGCGCGATCGCGGCCGGGATCGACGCGCTGGCCGAGGCGTGGGACTGGACCGAACGCGACACGCTGGTGCACGGGCTGCCCTTGTTCCACGTGCACGGCCTGATCCTCGGCGTGCTCGGTCCGCTGCGCGTCGGCAGCCGGCTGATCCACACCGGCAGGCCCACCCCGGAGGCGTACGCGCAGGCGCACGGCACCCTGTACTTCGGGGTGCCGACGGTGTGGTCCCGCGTCGTGGAGGACGAGGAATCCGCGAAGGCCCTGAGCGGTGCGCGGCTGCTCGTGTCCGGCAGCGCGCCGCTGCCCGTCCCGGTGTTCGAGCGCCTGCGCGAGCTGACCGGGCTGACCCCGATCGAGCGGTACGGGATGAGCGAGACGATGCTGACGCTCAGCACCCGGGTCGACGGGGAGCGCCGGCCCGGATGGGTGGGTACTCCGGTGCGCGGGGTCGAAACCCGGCTGCGCGACGAGCACGGCAACGACGTCCCCCACGACGGGGAGAGCATCGGCGGGCTGCAGGTGCGCGGGCCGATGCTGTTCGACGGCTACCTGAACCGTCCCGACGCGACGGCCGCGGCGTGGACCCCGGACGGGTGGTTCGTCACCGGCGACGTCGCGGCGATCGATCCGGGCGGGTTCCACCGCATCGTCGGTCGCGAGTCGACGGACCTGATCAAGTCCGGCGGCTTCCGGGTCGGGGCCGGCGAGATCGAGACCGTGCTGCTCGGCGATCCGTCCGTGCGGGAGGTCGCGGTGGTGGGCGTCCCCGACGACGACCTGGGCCAGCGCATCGTCGCCTTCGTGGTGCCCGCCCCGGACGGCCCGGCCGTCGACCCGGGCGCGCTGATCGAGCTCGTGGCCCGTCAGCTCTCCGTGCACAAGCGGCCGCGGGAGGTGCGGGTGGTGGACACCCTCCCGCGCAACGCGATGGGCAAGGTCCAGAAGAAGCAGCTGCTGACCTGAGTCTCGGCCCGTCGCCGCCGCCGGGTGTGAGCCAGGTCTCTGCGGGCCCTTGTCCGATTCGCCCGGGCCACGTAC
Organism: Rhodococcus sp. YH1; assembly: GCF_009939605.1. NCBI lineage: Bacteria > Bacillati > Actinomycetota > Actinomycetes > Mycobacteriales > Nocardiaceae > Rhodococcus > Rhodococcus sp. YH1. The sequence continues at coordinate 54,200 of NZ_WVTE01000022.1, forward strand.
CTTCCTACGGCAGAGTAAGTTCGTCTCTTTCCGGAGTCATGGGGGGTTCCGCGGAATGTCGGTGTCCGAATACGGTTCGCGGTCCGGGGTGGCGTTCGTCGTCGACGGAAGGCCCGCCTCGGTCCCGCTGCGGGACCTGCGCGCCGTCGCCCGCAAGCTGGTCGCGCACTTCGCGGACAACGTCGCGCCGTGTTCGCTGCAACCGGGCGAAGCCCTGCGCGGCGACGTCACCGAGATCACCGTCCGGTGCCTGCGCCTGGCGATCCAGGTGCTCGACACGGGGGAGCTGCCGACCGACGCCGACCTGTCGGAGCTGCGCAGCAGCGCCGCCCAGTGGGCGCGCGCCGGGTTCCGTCTGGAATACATGCTGCGCATCTACCACGAGGGCATCCGGCTGGGCTGGGAACTCGTCACCGCCCGGGCCCGCGAGGGCGACGTCGAGTCGGTCGCCGCGGCGTCGCGGCTGTGGATGGCGCTGCTCGAACGCGTCACCGTCGCCGCGACCACCGGGTTCGTCGCCGAACTCGAGGCGATGCGCCGCAACCGCGACGTCGCGGCCCAGGAGCTCGTGACGGCCCTGCTCGGCGGGCAGGACGCCGCCGCCGTCGCGCGCCGGTCCGGGCTCGAGCTGGCCGAGCGGTACACGGTGCTGGGAGTGCGGCTGGGCCGGCACCCGGACGAGCGCAATCCGCACGTGCGGCCGGAGGTCGTCGCGCGGCGTACCCTGCGGCGGCTCGAGACCGAGCTGGACCGGGTGTGCGACGGCCGGCAGCTGACCATGCTCGGACCCGAGGGCGGCACCGTGCTGCTCGGCGACACCCCGGCCGAGCACATCCGCACCGCGCTCTACGAGCGGGTCGCGCGTGCCGCGGGGGTGCCGCTGACGGTCTCGCTCGTCGAGTCCGACGTCCCGGGCATCCCCGCCGCGGCGCACCAGGCGCACGAGCTGCTCGAACTGGTCGGCCATCTGCGCCGGCCCGCCGGCGTGTACCGGATGCAGGACCTCGCGTTCGAGTATCAGCTCACCCGGCCCGGGCCGGCCCGCGAGCACCTCGTGCGGGTGCTCGAACCGCTCGCCGACGCGCCCGAGCTGGTCGAGACCCTCGAGACCCACATCGCCCACGAACTGAGCCGCCAGCGCACCGCGAGGAGCCTGCACGTGCACGCCAACACCGTCGACTACCGGCTCAAGCGGGTCGCGCAGCTCACCGGGTTCGATCCCACCGTCCCCTCCGGGCTGCGCCACCTGCACGCCGCGCTCGTCGCGCGGCGCCTCCAGAGCGGAGCGGCAGCCGGCGGCTCACCTTCCGACGGCACGTGAGACCGGACCGTTACGATGTGGCGCAGATCATGACGACGGTGTGTGCGGCGCGGCCCGGCACCGGCAGGGGAGGACCACATGGCAGGAGGCCGCCACAGCGTGCGGACGTCACGTGACGGCCGATCGACCCGGGTTGTCGCAGTCGTCGGAGCGGTGGTGGTGGTAGTGCTCGCGGCGGCCGGAGTCGGCGTCGTCCGCGCCCTGACCGGCGGATGCGACACCGTCGAGCAGTACAGCCTCGCCGTCGCTCCGAGCATCGAACCGGCCGTGAGTTCCGTCCTCTCGGAAAACGCGGACACCCACTGCTACGAGTTCACGGTCGACACCGCCGAACCGGGGGACGTCGCCGGGCTGCTCGGCAAGGGGATCGACGCGCCCGACCTGTGGATTCCCGATGCCCGGTGGTGGGCGAGTCGTGCGGCACCGACCGCCGCCGGGCCGGTACAGATGATCGCCGGGGCGGTCGCGAGCACCCCCGCGGTGCTGGTCGGGCCCCCGGGGGCGGTTCCGGAGGTGTCCAGCTGGCGCGCCGCCCTCGCGATCCCGGATCTGGTGCTGGGCAACCCGCTGCGGACCGGTGTCGCCGCCGCCCCGATCCGGGCGGCCCTGGCCGAGACCCAGGACGACCCCGTCGCCGTCGGCACGGTGCGCACCGCCATGGTGCCCCTCGCCCAGAAGGAGAGCATCCGCACCGAGGAGGCGCCCAGCGGCGCCGACCTGCTGGCGACGATCGGCGCCGACGGCATCGGCGTCGCCACCGAGCAGCAGGTGCTGGCCTTCACGACGGCGAACGAGTCGGCCCTCGAGGCGCGGGTACCGGACAACGGCAGCATCCTGCTGGAATATCCGGTGGTGGTGACGTCGCCGGTGCCCGACCGGCACCATCGCGCGACGGACGCCGCACGGGTACTGATCGAGGTGCTGGGCACGGAGAAGGCCCTCGACGTGTTCCACGACCACGGGTTCCGCGGGCCCGACGGCGAGCCGTTGCCCGACGGCCGCGGCATCGGGGGCGTGCCGCTGCTGTCACTGCGGGACGAGGCGATGGCGGAGGAGGCGCTCGGCGCCTGGTCGCTGATGGCGTTGCCGATCCGCACGCTCGTCGCGATCGACGTGTCCGGTTCGATGCGGTTTCCCGCCGGCGACGGCACCCGGATGGACCTGACGGTGCGGGCCGCCCTCGCGGGCAATGCGATGTTCCCCGACAGCGTCTCCGCCGGGCTGTGGGCGTTCTCGCAGGACCTCGGCGGTGACGGCCAGGACTATCTCGAGCTGGTGCCGATCCGGCGGTACGACACCGACGTGGACGGGCGCACCCAGCGTGAGGTGATGGCGGCCCAGGCGGAGAAGGTGCCCGGTCTGGTCGGGGGTGGCACCGGCCTGTACGACACGACTCTCGCGGCGTTCCGCGCCGTGCAGCAGAGTTACGACCCGCGCGCGGTCAACAGCGTCATCGTCCTCACCGACGGAGCGAACGAGGATCCGGACAGCATCACCGAGGCGCAACTCCTCGAGATCCTCGCGCGGGAGCAGGACCCGGCACGGCCGGTGATCGTCGTGACGATCGGCATCACGGAGGACGCGGATGCGCAGATCCTCGCCGAGATCTCCCGCGTGACGGGCGGCTCGAGCTACGTCGCCCGCGACCCCGCGGACATCGCGAACGTCTTCGTCAACGCCCTCGCCGACCGCGGCGAGCGCTGAGGCCGCCGGCCACCCCCGGACCTACCGCGCCTCCGGCACTACCGCGCCGCGGTGCGGGACCGGCTCCGGCGCTGCCACAGCCGGGACACCGCGGCGATGAACAGGAACAGCACCGCCGTCGAGGCCAGCTGTATCCGCGCGGCGGAGTCGAACAGCATGAGCACGATGAACGCGCCGAGCATGGCCAGGGTCAGCCAGCTCAGGTAGGGGAACGCCCACATCCGGACGGTGAGGCGGCCCTCCTGTTCGAGCGTGGGCCGCAGCCGCAGGTGCGAGACGACGATGAAGATCCAGATCGCCAGCAGGGCGGAGCCGACCGCGTTGAGCAGGATGCCGAGGATGTCCTCCGGCAGCCACCAGTTCAGCAGGACCGAAACGAACCCGAAGAACACGGACAGCAGCACGGCGTTGCGGGGAACACCCGTGCGGGAGAGCTTCGCGAGCACGGTCGGGCCGTCGCCGCCCCGGGCGAGGGAGTACGCCATGCGTGAGGTGCCGTAGACGTTGGCGTTGAACGCCGACAGCAGGGCGATCACCACGACGAGTTCCATGAAGCCCGACACGTACGGCAGGCCGGCGATGTCGAGGACGCTCACGAACGGCGAGGTCTCCCCGCTCGCCGACGTCCACGGCAGCACCAGCACCATGATCGAGATCGAGCCCAGGTAGAACAGGCTGATGCGCCACACGACGGTGCGCACCGCGGTCGCGATGGACCGCTCGGGGTCGCGCGACTCGGCCGCGGCGATGGTGACGATCTCGATGCCGCCGAACGCGAAGGCGACGGCCAGCAGGCCGGCGGCGATACCGGCGAGCCCGTTGGGGGCGAAACCGTCGCCGTCGCCGAGCAGGTGTGTCAGTCCCACCGGCTCGGTGTCCGGCAGCAAACCGAACACCAGCATCACGCCGATGACGAGGAACGCGATGATGACCGCGACCTTCAGCGCCGCGAACCAGAACTCGAACTCGCCGAAGTTGGCGACCTTCGCCAGGTTCACCACCGCGAAGAACGTGACGAACACCAGGGCCACCACCCATTGCGGCACGCCCGGCAGCCAGCTGCTCACGATCGCCGAGGCGCCGGTGATCTCGACGCCCAGCACCATGATGAGCATGAACCAGTAGAGCCAGCCCATCGTGAAGCCGGCCCATTCACCGATGCCGATGCGGGCGTAATGGGAGAAGGATCCGCTGGCCGGGAGGGCCGCTCCCATCTCCCCGAGCATGCGCATCACGAAGACGATCATGATGCCGGCCAGGACGTAGGAGACGATCACCGCGGGTCCGGCGGCGGCGATGCCGACGCCGGACCCGAGGAACAGGCCTGCGCCGATCGCGGAACCGAGTCCCATCATCGTCAGGTGCCGGACCTTGAGCCCGTGCTCGAGGTGGTCGGCTTCGGTGAGTGTGTGCTCGGTTTTCGACACGATCGGTTTCTCTGGGTCAGTCGTTGGCGTGCAGCGCCGCATTCAGTTCGACGCCGGTGCCCTTGGTGGGAACCACCTCGACGGCGCCGGTGACCGAGTTGCGGCGCAGCATCAGGTTGGAGCGGCCGTTGAGGTCCTTGGCCTTGACGACGGTGCCGTCGGGGCCGCTGACCTTGGTGCCGGCGGTGACGTACAGGCCGGCCTCGACGATGCAATCGTCGCCGAGGGAGATGCCGACACCGGCATTGGCGCCGAGCAGGCAGCGCTTGCCGATGGCGATGACCTCCTTGCCGCCGCCGGACAGGGTGCCCATGATCGACGCGCCACCACCGATGTCGGAGCCGTCGTCGACGACGACGCCCGCGGAGATGCGGCCCTCGACCATCGAGTTGCCGAGCGTGCCCGCGTTGAAGTTCACGAAGCCCTCGTGCATGACGGTGGTGCCGGCGGCCAGGTGCGCGCCGAGGCGGACACGGTCGGCATCGGCGATGCGCACCCCGGACGGCACGACGTAGTCGACCATGCGGGGGAACTTGTCGACGCCGTACACGGTCACGGGGCCACGGATGCGCAGGCGCGAGCGCACCAGTTCGAAGTTGTCGACGGCGCACGGGCCGTAATTGGTCCACACGACGTTGGCGAGCAGGCCGAACACGCCGTCGAGGTTGGCGCCGTGCGGCCGGACGAGGCGGTGCGACAGCAGGTGCAGCCGCAGGTAGGCGTCGTGCGCGTCGGCCGGCGGCTGGGACAGGTCGGCGATCGTCGTGCGGACCGCGACCTGGTTGACCTCGCGCGCCTCGTCGGCGCCGACGAGCAGCGCGAAGTCCGACGGGATGTCCGTGCCCTCGAGCCGGGACGTGCCCGTCTCGCTGTATTCGCCCAGCGTGGGGGCCGGGTACCAGGTGTCGAGAACGGTGCCGTCCGCCGCGATGTTGGCGATGCCTACTGCTGATGCTCCCTGTGCACTCACGGTCGTGAAGCGTACGCGAGGCGTCGTCGTTCGCACCGGCGGCCTGGGAAATCGCTCCACGTATTGTTCTTGCATGTCTGCACCGCGCCTGGACCTGCACGCCGATCCGATCGAGCTGACCGCTGCGCTGGTCGACATCCCCAGTGTCTCGCAGGACGAGGCGGTGATCGCCGACTCCGTCGAACAGGCGCTGCGCGAGCAGACCACCGGTTTCGAGATCGTCCGCAGCGGCAACGCGGTCCTCGCGCGGACCCGGCTCGGCCGGCCGAGCCGGGTGCTGCTGGCCGGGCATCTCGACACCGTGCCCATCGCGGACAACGTGCCGTCGCGGCGCGACGGGGAGTTGCTGTACGGCTGCGGCACGGCCGACATGAAGTCGGGCGACGCGGTGTTCCTGCACCTGGCCGCCACCATCGCGGACCCGGCGCACGATCTGACGCTGGTCTTCTACGACTGCGAGGAGATCGCCGCGGCCTACAACGGTCTCGGCCGCATCGAGCGGGACCTGCGGGACTGGCTGGACGCGGACGTGGCGATCCTCGGCGAGCCGACGGCCGGGCAGATCGAGGCGGGCTGCCAGGGCACCCTGCGGGTGCGGATCTCGGCGACCGGGGTGCGCGCGCATTCGGCGCGGTCCTGGCTGGGTGACAATGCGATCCACCGGCTGGCCCCGGTGCTGGAGCGGCTCGCGGCCTACGAACCGCGATCGGTGGACATCGACGGCTGCGTCTACCGCGAGGGTCTGTCCGCGGTACGGATCGCCGGCGGCGTCGCCGGCAACGTGGTGCCCGACGCCGCGGACCTCGACGTCAACTTCCGGTTCGCGCCCGACCGCACCGTCGAGCAGGCTCTCGCGCACGTGCGGGACGTGCTCGACGGTCTCGACGTCACCCTCGAGCTCACCGACAGCTCGCCCGGCGCGCTGCCCGGCCTGGCCCACCCCGCCGCCGCGGACCTCGTCGCCGCGGCCGGCGGCCGGTTCCGGGCCAAGTACGGATGGACGGACGTCGCGCGCTTCGCGACGCTGGGGATCCCGGCGGTCAACTACGGTCCCGGCGATCCGAACCTCGCGCACAAGCGCGACGAGCACGTGCCCGTGAAGCAGATCACGGAGGTCGCCGGCACGCTGCGGAGGTATCTGGCCGCCTGACGCACGATGCGGGGCATCGGCCGGGGCGGCCCGGCGGCATCCCCTAATCTGGGCGCATGGCGCGCGACACCGACCCCGGATCCCGCGACCGTGCGAGTGCCGATGTGGTGCACCGCGGTCCCGTCCAGTTGCGCCGGGACCGGGCGACCGAGACCACGACGATGGACCAGCGACTGCTGGACCGGAGGGGCCCCTCCGACTGGGTGCACACCGATCCGTGGCGGGTGCTGCGCATCCAGAGCGAGTTCGTGGAGGGTTTCGGTGCGCTGGCGGAGGTGCCGCGCGCGGTGGCGGTCTTCGGCTCTGCCCGCACCCCCGTCGACCACCCCGAGTACGTCACCGGCCGTGCCCTCGGGGCCGCGTTGGCCGCGGCGGGCTATGCGGTTGTCACCGGCGGTGGGCCGGGGGCGATGGAGGCGGCCAACCGGGGCGCGAGCGAGTCGGGCGGGTTCTCCGTCGGACTGGGCATCGAGCTGCCGTTCGAGCAGGCCCTCAACGAATGGGTCGACCTCGGACTGAACTTCCGCTACTTCTTCGCCCGCAAGACGATGTTCGTGAAGTACTCCCAGGCCTTCGTCTGCCTGCCCGGCGGTTTCGGCACGCTCGACGAGCTGTTCGAGGCGCTCACGCTGGTCCAGACCCACAAGATCACCCGGTTCCCCATCGTGCTGCTGGGCACCCACTACTGGGCGGGGCTGCTCGAATGGATCCGGCACGCGATGGTCGGCGAGGGCCGGATCTCACCGAGCGACCTCGATCTGCTGTACCTGACCGACAGCGTGGAGGAGGCGGTGCAGATCGTCGTCGACGCCCATCGCGGGCAGGACGAGTCGGCGCTGTACGGAGGGGGCGGGGCGTGGTGAGCGGTTTCCATCCGTTCGAGGGCATCGGCGGCGAGCGCACCGTCGAGGCGCGGGCGGTGTGCGTGTACTGCGCCTCCGGGCCGGTCGACGAGTCCTACCTCAAGTTCGCGGCGGCGGTGGGGACCGCCATCGGACGGCGCGGCTGGCAGCTCGTCTCCGGAGGCGGCAACGTGTCGATGATGGGTGCGCTCGCCCAGGCGACGCGCGCCGCCGGCGGGCACACCGTCGGTGTGATCCCCAAGGCGCTGGTGCACCGCGAGGTCGCCGACGTCGACGCCGACGAGCTGATCGTCACGGACACGATGCGCCAGCGGAAGCAGGCGATGGAGGAGCGCGCCGACGCGTTCGTCACGCTGCCCGGCGGGATCGGCACCCTCGAGGAATTGTTCGAGACGTGGACGGCCGGCTATCTGGGCATGCACGCCAAGCCGGTGGTGCTGCTCGACCCGGTGGGGCACTACCGGGGGCTGCTCGACTGGCTCGAGGCGATGGTGCCGGCCGGCTTCGTCAACCGCCACGCGCTCGACGGCCTGCAGGTCACCGGCGACATCGACGACGCCCTCGACCGCTGCGCCGGGTGAGGGGCTTCCGCTTCGCGCCGAGGTTGCTTACTCTGCAGTAAGTTCCTGTCCGCCAGTAACCGAGGATGCCATGACCGAGTCCGGCTCGACGATCTCCCTGGTGGGTCTCGCCACCCAGCTTCCGCGAATGCTGCCCGACGCACCGAGCCTGCTACGCGGCGCGCGGGGTCTCATCCGGCGGCCGGACGCGCGCGAGACGATCGGGTCGGTGTTCCAGCGCCTCGCGGAGCGGAACCCGGACCGGCCGTTCCTGCGATTCGAGGGCGACGCCCTCAGCTACGGCGACGCCAACGCCCAGGTCAACCGCTACGCCGCCGTGCTCACCGCGCAGGGTGTGCGCACCGGCGACGTCGTCGGCGTGCTGATGAAGAACCGTCCGGAGGCGTTGCTCGTCGCGCTCGCCACGGTCAAGCTCGGTGCCGCGGCCGGCATGCTCAATCACCATCAGCGCGGCGAGGTGCTCGCGCACAGCCTCGGCCTGCTCGACAGCCGGGTGCTCGTGGTCGGGGAGGAATGCGAGGAGGCCCTGGAGTCCCTCGACGGGGCGCCGCCGGCCGGAAAGGTGCTGCGCGTCGGCGAACTCGACGACCTCGCCGTCGCCGCCGACTCCGCGAACCCCGCCGTCACCGACCGCCTGCAGGCGAAGGAGACCGCCTTCTTCATCTTCACCTCGGGCACCACCGGCATGCCCAAGGCCAGCCGGATGACCCATTTCCGGTGGCTGAAGTCCATGTCGGGCCTGGGCAGCCTGGGCGTCCGGCTGCGCCGCGACGACACCCTGTACTGCTGCCTGCCGCTGTATCACAACAACGCCCTCACCGTGTCGCTGTCGTCGGTGCTCGCCGCCGGCGCCACCTTCGCGCTCGGCCGCAAGTTCTCCGCCACCGGATTCTGGGCCGACGCGAAGCGCAACGGCGCGACGGCGTTCGTCTACATCGGGGAGATCTGCCGCTACCTGCTCAACCAGCCACCGTCGCCGGACGACCGCGACAACGGCATCCGGTTGATGGTGGGCAACGGACTGCGGTCCGAGATCTGGACCGAGTTCACCCAGCGGTTCGGCATCGCCCGCGTCGCCGAGTTCTACGGCGCCAGCGAGTGCAACATCGCGTTCGTCAACGCGCTCAACCAGCCGCGCACCGCGGGTGTCTGCCCGCTTCCGTACGCAGTGGTCGACTACGACCACGAGACCGGCAAGGCGCTCCGCGGACCGGACGGCCGGCTGCGCCGGGTCGGCCGCGGCGAGGTGGGCCTGCTGCTGGCGAAGGTCACCGACCGTGCCCCGTTCGACGGCTACACCGATCCCGAGGCGAGCGAGTCCAAACTCGTGCGCGACGGCTTCGAGGACGGCGACACCTGGTTCGACACCGGCGACCTCGTCCGCAGCCAGGGCTTCATGCACGTCGCGTTCGTCGACCGCCTCGGCGACACCTTCCGGTGGAAGGGCGAGAACGTCGCCACCACCGAGGTCGAGGCGGCCGTGTCGGCGAACGAGTCGATCTCGCAGGCAGTGGTCTACGGGGTCGAGATCCCCGGCACCGACGGCCGGGCCGGCATGGCCGCGATCACGCTCCACGACGGTGCCGAGTTCGACGGCACCGCGCTCGCGGCGCAGCTGTACCGGGCGCTGCCGTCGTACGCGGTGCCGCTGTTCGTCCGTGTCGTCGGCGAACTCGAGCACACCTCGACGTTCAAGAGCCGCAAGGTGGACCTGCGCAAGCAGGGCTACGCCGACACCGGCGACGACCCCGTCTACGTGCTCACCGGGCCGGAGGAGGGCTACCGGCCCGCGTACGACGGCTACGTCGAGGCCGTCGCCGGGGGCGAGCTGCCGGCGGGCTGACTCCCGCTGGGCCGGTTCCTGCCCGGGCCCGCCCGCGGGTGCGTGCCAGGATGGAAATCATGACCGCCTCCGTCACCGTCTCGCCGACCCTCTGCGGCCGCCCGGTCGCCACCGACCGGGCCCTGGTGATGGCGATCGTCAATCGCACCCCGGACTCGTTCTACGACCGGGGCGCGACCTTCACCGACGACGCTGCGATGGCGGCCGTGGATCGGGCCGTGGCCGAGGGCGCGGACCTCGTCGACATCGGCGGCGTGAAGGCCGGCCCCGGCGAGGTGGTCGACGCGGCGGAGGAGACCCGGCGGGTGGTGCCGTTCGTCGCGGCGATCCGGGCCCGCCACCCCGGGCTGCTCATCAGCGTCGACACCTGGCGCAGCGACGTCGCGCGGCGCGCGGTGGCGGAGGGGGCGGATCTGATCAACGACACGTGGGCGGGTGCCGATCCGGAACTGGTGACCGTCGCGGCCGAACTCGGCGCGGGCATCGTCTGCTCGCACACCGGAGGTGCGGTCCCGCGCACCCGGCCGCACCGCGTGCGCTACACCGACGTCGTCGCCGAGGTGACGCGCGAGATTGTCGCCGCGGCCGAGCGGGCCGCGAAGGCCGGGGTGCCCGGCGACGCCATCCTCATCGATCCGACCCACGATTTCGGCAAGAACACCTTCCACGGCCTCGAGTTGTTGCGGCACGTGGACGTTCTCGTAAATACCGGGTGGCCCGTGCTCATGGCGCTGAGCAACAAGGACTTCATCGGGGAGACTCTGGGGGTGGAACTCGCCGACCGGTTGGAGGGCACATTGGCAGCGACAGCACTTGCGGCCGCGGCAGGCGCGCGGATGTTTCGGGTGCACGAGGTGGCGGCGACCCGTCGCGTGGTCGACATGGTGGCGGCCGTCGCCGGCACGCGCCCCCCGGCGCGCACCGTCAGGGGGCTGGCATGAGCACCGCGATGACCCGGCCGTGGGCCGAGGCGAACAGCTGGGACGAGCCCGGATGGAGCATCGCCGAACTCGAACGCGCGAAGCGGGGCCGAACCGTGTCGGTGGTGCTGCCCGCGCTCAACGAGGAGACGACCGTCGCGGGGGTGGTGGACACCATCCATCCGCTGCTCGGCGGGCTGGTCGACGAGCTGATCGTGCTGGACTCGGGGTCCACCGACCGCACGGCGGAGCGGGCCCGCAGCGCCGGCGCCCGCGTCCTCTCCCGGGAAGAGGCGGTGCCGGGCCTCGCCCCGGTGCCCGGCAAGGGGGAGGTGCTGTGGCGCTCCGTCGCGGCCACCACGGGTGATCTCATCGCGTTCGTGGATTCGGACCTGCTCGACCCCGATCCGGCGTTCGTCCCCAAGCTGCTCGGACCGCTGCTCACCGGCGACGGAATCCACCTGGTCAAGGGCTATTACCGCCGCCCGCTCCGGGTCAGCGGCGCCGAGGAGGCCAACGGCGGGGGGCGGGTCACGGAACTGGTGGCGCGGCCGCTGCTCGCGGCGCTGCGGCCGGAGCTGACGTGCGTGCTGCAGCCGCTGGGCGGCGAGTACGCCGGTACTCGGGAACTGCTGTCGGCGGTGCCGTTCGCGCCCGGCTACGGCGTCGAGATCGGGCTGCTGCTCGACACCTACGACCGGCTCGGGATCGGCGCGATCGCCCAGGTCAACCTCGGCGTGCGCAAGCACCGGAACCGGCCGCTCGGGGAGCTGGGGGTGATGAGCCGGCAGATCGTCGGCACCATGCTCGCCCGCTGTGGGATCCCCGACTCGGGGGCGGGCCTGACCCAGTTCCTGGTGGACGGCGACGCGTTCGTCCCCGTCACCACGGAGGTCAGCCTCGCGGACCGGCCCCCGGCCGCCACCGTGGCCTGACGCCCCGGGCGCCCTGTCGGTGGCCCGTGCCAAGATCGGTACATGCTGACGGTTCTGCTCTACCTGCTCGTCATGGTGGTCGTCGGCGCGGTGCTGTTCCTCGTGGCGAGCGCGGTGTTCGGCCGCGGGGAGACCCTGGCGCCGATCCCGCCGGGCACCACCGCCACGGCCCTGCCGGTCACCGACGTGACCGGCGCGGACGTCCGGGATCTGCGTTTCCAGCAGGTGCTGCGGGGCTACAAGACCGCCGAGGTGGACTGGGCGCTCGACCGGCTCTCGCACGAGATCGACGACCTGCGGGCCAGGCTCGCCGCGTACGAGGACGCCGAGCGGGGCACGCCCGGTGGCGACGCCGCGGTGGGGCAGGCCGACGCATCCGTTGCGGTAGAGGCCGCAGGGGACCGCTCGGACAGGGGGGAGTAGCGATGGACGAGGACCGGGTGCGCTGTCCGTGGGCGGTGGATCCGCCGGGGTCCACGCTGTACCGGGACTACCACGACGAGGAGTGGGGCCGCGAGCTGCACGGGCGCGACGAGCTGTTCGAGCGCCTTGCCCTCGAGGCGTTCCAGTCGGGGCTGTCGTGGCTGACGATCCTGCGCAAGCGGGAGGCGTTCCGGTCGGCGTTCGCGGGGTTCGACGTCGAGGTGGTCGCCCGCTACACGGACGACGATGTCGCTCGCCTGCTCGGCGACGCCGGCATCGTCCGGAACCGGCGCAAGGTCGAGGCGGTGGTCGCCAACGCCCGGGCGGTGCTCGACCTGGAGGGCACGGACCTCGACGCGCTGCTGTGGTCGTTCGCGCCGGCGCGGCGCGCCCGGCGGTTCCGCTCCGTGGCGGAGGTGCCGGCGGTGACACCGGAGTCGACGGCAATGGCCCGCGAACTGAAGCGGCGCGGCTTCGCGTTCGTCGGTCCTACCACGGCGTATGCGCTCATGCAGGCCACCGGCATGGTCGACGATCACCTCGCCGACTGCTGGGTCGAGACGGACGTTCGACCAGTTTCCGGCCACATTAGGGCATAGTCAGCTACCCGGCGGTCGGCCGGATAGGGAAGAATGATGTGGCGAGCCTCGTCGAATTCCGACGAGGCCCCCACGGTAACCCACGCGCGCAAGAGTCGAGCGCAGATTTGGAGGGAGCAGAGGATGGCGGCCATGAAGCCCCGGACCGGGGACGGTCCCCTCGAAGCAACCAAAGAGGGACGAGGAATCGTCATGAGGGTTCCACTCGAGGGTGGCGGACGTCTGGTCGTCGAACTCACGCCGGAGGAAGCTGCAGCGCTCGGCGAAGAGCTCAAGGGCGTCACCAGCTAGGTGTCGGCACCCGGCGACGATTCGCCGGGTTCTCCGGGCCCCGCGCTCCACGGTGCGCGGGGCCCGTTGCTGTTCGTACTCCGGTGCTCTTCGTTTCTCGGAAGGACTGCCCGTGCTCGACGCGGTGACCGATCTGCTCGCCTGCCCGCAGTGCGAGCGCGGACTCGATCTCGACGACGGCGTGCTGCTGTGCGAGGCCGGGCACAGCTTCGATGTCGCCCGCCAGGGGTATGTCAGCCTCCTCACCGGGGCCGCGACGCGGTTCACCGGCGACACCGCGGAGATGATCGCCGCGCGGGCGGACTTCCTCGAGGCGGGACACTACGATCCGCTGCGCGACGCCGTCGCCCGCGCCTGTGCCGAGCGTCCCGGCGGCGACGGCACCGCCCGCGTCCTCGAGGTGGGCGCCGGCACCGGGCGGTATCTCGCGGCGGTGCTCGACGCGCTGCCGGGCAGCCGCGGCGTCGGGCTCGACGTGTCCAAGCCCGCGGTCCGGCGCATCGCCCGCAGCCATCCCCGCGTCGGGGCCGTGCTCGCCGACGTGTGGCGGCAGTGGCCGATCCGCAGCGGCGTCCTCAGCCACGTGCTGTCCGTCTTCGCCCCGCGCAACGCCGCCGAGACGCACCGGGTCCTCGCGCCGGGCGGCGTGCTCGTCGTCGCGGCCCCCACCCCGTCGCACCTGCGCGAGCTGGTGGCCCTGCCCGGCATGGTCCAGGTGGACGAGCGCAAGACCGAGCGGCTCGGGGCGGCCCTGTCCGGCGCGTTCGAGCGGGTCGACCGCGCCGACGTGCAGTACACCCTGGAGCTCGACCGTCCGGCACTCGGACAGCTGGCCGGCATGGGGCCCTCGGGGCACCACCTGACCGCCGAGCGGCTGGCGGAGCTGGTCTCGGGGCTGCCGGAGCCGTTCCCGGTGACCGCCTCGGTGACCGTCACCGTGTGGGAACGGCGCGCGACGCACTGAGCCGGGACGCTCAGTGCCGCGCGGCGGCGACCTCCTGGTACACCGCGAGGGTCTGCCGCGCGATCTGCGCCCAGGAGAACTCCGCGATGGCCCGCACCCGTCCGGCCCGGCCCATCTCCGCAGCCAGGGCGGCGTCGCCGGCGACCTCGTTGATCGCCGCGGCCAGCGCCTGCTCGTACGCCCGCGGCTCGTAGGAGTTGTAGTGCACGAGCCGGCCGGTGACCCCGTCCTCGACGACCTCGGGGATGCCACCGACGTCCGACGCGACGACAGCGGTCTCGCAGGCCATCGCCTCGAGGTTCACGATACCCAGTGGCTCGTACACCGATGGGCACACGAAAACTGATGCCGCGGAAAGGATCTCACGGACCGAGTCGGTGGGGAGCATCTCGCGGACCCAGAAGACGTTGCCGCGCCGGCGCTCGAGTTCGGCCACCGCCTGCTCGGTCTCGGCGGCGATCTCCGGGGTGTCCGGCGCGCCGGCGCACAGCACCAGCTGAATCCCGGGGTCCACGTCGTGGGCGGCGGCGATGAGGTGCCCGACGCCCTTCTGGCGCGTGATGCGCCCGACGAACGCGACGATCGGCCGATCGGGGTCCACCCCGATCTTCTCCAGGGCGGACGGCTCGCCCGGCTCGGCCGGCCCCGGGTGCCACACCCCGGTGTCGATGCCGTTGCGCACCACGTGCACACGGGCCGGGTCGACGAACGGATATGCGTCCAGCACGTCGAGGCGCATCCCAGCGCTGACCGCGATGACCGCGTCCGCGTGCTCGACCGCGTTGCGTTCGGACCACGAGGAGACGCGGTAGCCGCCGCCCAGCTGCTCGGCCTTCCACGGCCGGCGCGGTTCGAGCGAATGTGCCGTCAGCACGTGCGGCACGTCGTACAGCTCGGCGGCGAGATGCCCCGCGAGGCCGGTGTACCAGGTGTGGGAGTGGACGACGCCGGCACCGCTCGCGGCGTGCGCCATCCGCAGCTCGGCGGACAGCGTCGTCAGCGCCGGGTTGGCGCCCGCCAGTTCGGGGTCGGGTCCGTGGACGAAGGCGCCCTCGCGGGGCGCCCCCATGCAGTGCACGTCGACTTCGCACAGCCGGCGCAACTGCGCAACCAATTCGGTGACGTGCACGCCGGCACCACCGTAGACCTCCGGCGGGTACTCCCGCGTCATCATTGCCACCCGCACCGGATCAAACTATCCGGCGCGTGACGTTCCGGCCACCGATGGGCCTCTTCGCTGGCGGCGGAGGGGGGTGGCGGATAGGTTGACTGTGTGAGGAGCCAGCCCCATGTGCTTGGAATCGTGCTCGCCGGCGGCGAGGGCAAACGCCTGTATCCGCTGACGGCGGACCGCGCGAAACCGGCGGTACCGTTCGGCGGTGCCTACCGACTGATCGACTTCGTGCTGAGCAACCTGGTCAACGCCGGGTTCCTGCGGATCTGCGTGCTGACCCAGTACAAGTCCCATTCGCTGGACCGGCACATCTCCCAGACCTGGCGCCTGTCGGGCTTCACCGGCGAGTACATCACCCCGGTGCCGGCGCAGCAGCGGCTCGGGCCGCGCTGGTACACCGGCAGCGCCGACGCCATCCTCCAGTCGCTCAACCTCGTCTACGACGAGGATCCGGAGTACATCGTGGTGTTCGGCGCCGACCACGTCTACCGGATGGACCCGGAGCAGATGGTGAGCCAGCACATCGAGTCCGGCGCGGGCGTGACCGTCGCCGGCATCCGGGTACCCCGCAGCGAGGCGTTCGCGTTCGGTTGCATCGACACCGACGAGCAGGGCCGCATCACCCAGTTCCTCGAAAAGCCCGCGCACCCGCCCGGCACCCCGGACGATCCCAACGTCACCTTCGCCTCGATGGGCAACTACGTCTTCACCACCAAGGTGCTGGTGGAGGCGCTGCGGGCGGACTCCGAGAACCCGGACTCGGACCACGACATGGGCGGCGACATCATCCCCGCCCTCGTCGCGCAGGGCGCCGCGCACGTCTACGACTTCAACGACAACGTCGTGCCGGGCGCCACCGAACGCGACCGTGGCTACTGGCGCGACGTCGGCACCCTCGACGCGTTCTACGACGCGCACATGGACCTGGTGTCGGTGCACCCGATCTTCAACCTCTACAACCGGCGCTGGCCGATCCGCGGCGCCTCCGAGATGTGGCCCCCGGCGAAATTCGTCCAGGGCGGTCTCGCGCAGGAGTCGATCGTCGGATCGGGCAGCATCCTGTCGGCCGCCACCGTCCGCAACTCGGTGCTCAGCTCCAACGTCATGATCGAGGACGGCGCCACCGTCGAGGGCAGTGTCCTGATGCCGGGCGTGCGCATCGGCAAGGGCGCGGTCGTGCGGCGCGCGATCCTCGACAAGAACGTCGTCGTCGGCGACGGCGAGATCATCGGCGTGGACCTCGAACGCGACCGGCAGCGCTTCGCCGTCAGCAGCGGCGGCGTCGTCGCCATCGGCAAGGGCGTGTGGATCTGATCGGAGCGTGCGCCGGGGCCTAGAGCTTGGCGGCGCAGAGCAGCCCGTCGCCCACCGGCAGCAGCACCGGTGCGAGACGCTCGTCGGTCACCACGGCCCGCGTCGCCTCTCGGACGGCGAGGACGGCGGAGTCACGCTCGCCCGGGTCGGCGACCCGGCCGCAGAGCAGCGCGTTGTGCAGCACGATGACCCCGCCCGGTCGCAACAGCCGCACGCCCTCGCGGACGTAGTGCGGATGATCGGCGGGGGTGGCGTCGACGAAGACCAGGTCGTAGGCAGAGTCGGCCAGCCGCGGCAGCACGTCCAGCGCGCGCCCGTTGATCAGCCGGGTGCGGGAGGCCGTGACGCCGGCCTCCCGGAACGCGGTCTTGGCGGCACGCTGATGCTCGGGCTCGCTGTCGATGGTGGTGAGGACGCCGTCCTCGCGCAGGCCCCGCAGCAGCCAGAGTCCGCTGACGCCGGCGCCGGTGCCGACCTCGACGACCGTCCGTGCGTCGAGCATGCGGGTGAACATCGCCAGGGCCGCGCCCACTGCTGCCGGGATCGGATCTGCGCCGAGATCGAGGGCACGCTCACGCGCCAGGGCGAGGTTCTCGTCCTCGGTGACGTTCTCGACGTGGGCCAGGATCCGTTCGGCATTCGTGTGCACCCCAGTGAGGTTATCGTCGCCGGGGGCCGGTCGCAGGCAGGCGCGCACGGCGGGTGGATTCTCAGGCGATGCTCAGGTTGCTCATATCGGCACCACATCCCCGTGCGTGACGGTGTAGATACCACAGCAGACCGCACCGACAGCGCGATCGGGGTACCGGGAACAAGCCGGCGCCCCCGGGTGTTGGACGAAGACACCGACACCCACGATCAGCGGTCCCGAAGAGGAGGATCCAGCGATCCACATGGCCGATTCCCCCCAGCTCCCCAGCCCCGACGCCGAGCCCACGGCCGACGTCGAGCTCACCGGCACGGCAGTGTTCGACGCCACCGGTGACCGTGCGGTGATGCCGTCGTGGGACGAGCTGGTGCGCGAGCACGGCGACCGGGTGTACCGGCTCGCCTACCGCTTGTCCGGAAACGCGCAGGACGCCGAGGACCTCACCCAGGACACGTTCATCCGGGTCTTCCGCTCGCTGCAGAACTACCAGCCGGGCACCTTCGAGGGCTGGTTGCACCGCATCACCACCAACCTGTTCCTCGACATGGTCCGGCGCC
>NZ_WVTE01000219.1:0-50609 GCF_009939605.1 Rhodococcus sp. YH1
GCCTCGTTGGTCTCGGGGCCGGCAAACGTATGCTCCCGCGGCCGGCGGACGGTGCCCCCTCGCCCTGGCTAGGAGTGTGCCCCGGCTCGTCTGCCGTGTGTCGGCTCTACCGATCCCCGGGGGCTCCGCCCCCGGACCCCTGTCCCTCCCTCCCAAGGTTCCCGCTGCTCCGCGTGTACCGCGCCCGGTCGCCACCCACGGCCCTACCGGACCCGCCGACCACCGAGCAAGGGAAAACCCGCCCTTGCCCGGCAGTCACCGCGCCCGGTTCACCAGGGCGCACCGACCGACCGAGGTACCCGCTCCACCACCGCCATCGAACCACCCGTTACACCCGAAAAACCGCAGGTCAGACCCATAAAACGTGTGACCGGCATCACCAGAAAAGCACCGGAAAAGCACCAATGAAACATCGAAAAATCATCAAAACAGATGTAAACTAGAGGCATGGACAAGGAAGAGATCACCGCGAAGCTCCACAACCTCGGCCGCGACATCGATGCCCTGCTCGAGAACATCTCGACCGGCAAGGACATCTCCGTAGTCCTGGCCGAGTCCCGCGACACCAAGGCCGCCGCCCGTGCCGCAGGCATGACCGAGGACGAAATCAGCGCCGCAATCGAATCCGGCCTCAGCTGACCGACCACCCCGGAAGGAAAGACGCGATGACCACTCCCGCCCCCGTCCAGACACTCGAGCTTCCCGACCAGTGGTGCGACTACAACGGCTGCACCACCGAAGCCACCCACACCGACGGCGAGTGGGTCATGTGCCCCCACCACGAGGAACGCGCCTACCGGACCACCACCTACTGGCGGCCGATCCTCCGCTGGACCACCCGCCCCGGTCCCCACTGGCCGGTCTTCATCGCCGAGTACTGATCCACACTCCGCGCCGGTGGGGAGTCACCGCGACTCCCCACCGGCGCGCACTACCGACCCGAACAGGAAACGCGCACATGCTCACCATCACGCACACCCCCACAGCAGGCACGATCATCGACGGCACCAGCAAAGGCGACGGCACCGCCCCGATCCTCAAAACCGCAGGTTGGAAATGGGGACGCAGCATCACCGCCTGGTACATCCCGCACAGCCGCGACCGCGCCCCCCACCTCGCCCGCATCGAACACACCGCCGCCGCCCTGCGCGCCGCCGGATACGACGTCGAAACCGACATCGACACCACCCTCCGCGACGGCACCGACGCCCACCACGACCGCAACGAGCGTCTGACCGACCGCGCCGCCGCCCTCGCAGCCAAGGCCGAACGCAAGGCCACCGCCGCCGACGCCGCCCACGCACGCCACCACCACGCCTGTGCCGCACTGCCCGAAGGCGGAGAACCCATCAAAGTGGGACATCACAGCGAACGACGCCACCGCCGCGCCCTCGACCGCGCCCACACCACCGCCCGCGCCGCGATCGAAGCCGACGACGCCGCCCGCTCAGCCGCCGAATCCGCCCGCATCGCCGCCCGCAGCACCGATCACCGCTACACCCCCGCAGTGATCCACCGCCGCATCGAACGACAGAGCGCCGAACTACGCAGCATCGAACGCCACCTCACCAAGTACCGCGCTGCCGGACACACCGCCGAGACCAGCAACCACATACACCAGCTCGAACTCAACAAAGCCGAACTCGAGCGCGACATCGAATACTGGACCGCAGTACGCGCCGAACAGGACGCCACCGACGGCCCCAAGCTCTACAGCCGCGCCGACCTACGCCCCGGATGCTTCGTCAACTGCTCCGGCACCTGGCACAAGGTGATCCGAGTCAACGCAAAGTCGGTCACCGTCGCCACCGCCTACAGCTGGACCGACCGACTGCCCTACGACAAGATCACCGACGCCCGCGCCGAGGACGCCCACACCCCCATCCGCCCAGGTCAGTAACCCACAATCCGGCGGCCGCGACCCCCTCGCGGCCGCCGGTCCCCACTCGCCGCGAGGACGCCATGACCGCCGAATCCCTGTTCGCCGAGTGCATCATCCCCGGATGCACACAGCCCGTCACCGACGAACTCACCCCCTGCCAGACCTGCCGCACGATCTTCGGACCCATGCTGCAAGAAGCCGACCGACCCCCGAGCTACACCGCCGCCGACCTCGCAGAACGAGACGCAGGCACCGCCGCCGCCTACCGCATGATGCGCGCACTACCCACCGCGGCCCAGCGCAACGACCTGGACACCGAGCGAGAACGCCGCACAGCCGAACATGAGAAAGCCGCAGCACAGGAGCGCGGCGAAGCCGAAAAAGCGAACCAGACCTGCTGGCTCTGCGAAGAACGACGAACCTGCCTTCTCCGTCCCCAAGGGTGGGAATGCCGACAGTGCCGCGAGATCCGCTGACACACGGCCCGAGCCGGACGCCCCTCACGGCCCCGGCTCGGGCCGCCGCCATATCCGCCACACCCCTACGGTCTGCCGCCACCGCGAGGCCGGCCGAAAACCGAACCCGAAGGAGCGGCTGCGCCGCACAGACCCCACCGCCGACCACGAGCCGACGCGAATCCCAGCGGCCCCCTGTGCACGAGCCCCACCGATAGTGTTGGATGTTGGCTAGCGTCACGCACCAGCCGACAGGACTGGAAACCCCGCGAACGCAACCAGATTCAACCCACCACCCCCACCCCCAGTGGCAGCGGTGGCCGACGGCCAGGGCATCGAGCCCTGGCCGTCGCCGTTCCATCCACCACTGACATGAAAACCGCACCTGAACAGATGCAACACCACCCAGTCCGCAACAGTCACGAAACCGCCATCCGATAAGAACCAGAAAAGCACGCTTTATGAATCAGAAGTGATGTATTATTGCATCAGGAAAGGGAGGCCATGAGTTCGAAAGTCATTCTGATCGGCAACGAGAAGGGCGGGGTGGGCAAGACCACCACCGTACTCAACGTCGGTGAAGCCCTCGCCCGTGCCGGCGAAAAGGTGCTCCTGGTCGACCTCGATCCCTCCGGCAACCTCACCCACACCCTCACCAAGTTGCAGCCCGACCTCCGCGCCGCAGCGAAAGTGACCGCCGATCACATCGTCGATATAGACCCCGAGACCCGAAAGCCTGCCGCCGAGGCAATCCTCGATGCAGTACGCCCCGGCGTCGATCTCATCGCCGCCCCCACGAACGCGGCCCACCTCATCGGCGCCGAGAAGAACATCACCAACGATCCCATCGAAGGCCCCCACGTCCTGCGGGAATCACTCGAGCCGATCCGTGACCGCTACGACTACATCCTCATCGACTGCTCCCCCACGCGAAATGCCCTCGAGATGTGCGCGCTCGTAGCCGCTGACCAGCTCATCGTCCTCAACGAAGCGCACGACTTCAGCATCGCGGCCATGCAGGGCGTGACCTCGTACGCCCAGAGCATCAAGAAGCGGCACAACAGCACTCTGTGGGTCCGCGGCACCATCCTCAACAAGGTGCAGTCCGGAACAGTCCTCGCTCGCGCCTGGACCACTCAGTTCACCGAGGCCGGCATCCCCGTTCTCGGCAGCGTCCAATCCGCCGAGGCGATCAAGAGGGCCGTCAACGACGGGGTATCCCTCGCGGACACGAAGGACGGTTGGCGTCACGTCTGGGTCTATGACGACCTGGCCGCCACCATTACTCAAAGGAAGAAGTCATGAGCGACATCCGCAGCATGTTCGACGCCGAAGCTCCCGACGAGAAGGTCCCGGCACGGGCCGCAGCACCGAAGAAGATCGTGCAGCAGCCCACCTTGACCCGGCGCACGTTCACCCTCGCCGAATCCGTCATCGACGCTGCGACCAACGCTCAAAAGGGTCTGCGCGGTGTCTACCCCGGCGCGCACGGCAGTCTCAACAGCTTCATCGAGGCCGCCATCGCCGAGTACACCCACAAGCTCGAAGAGGAATACAACGGCGGCGAGCCCTTCCCCGAGGTGGAGAAGGTGCGCCGGCGCAAAGCCCGAGGCAGCAAGAACGACAGCACCGACGAGGACTGACCGCACCACAGTCCAACCGTTGAAGGCCCCGACCTCCTGGTCGGAGCCTTCGGTCTATGCAGGGTCCCGCCTACGGGCACAGAAACTCCCGGCCCGACCCACATCGCTCTACCGATCCCCGGGGGCTCCGCCCCCGGACCCCTGTCCCTCCCTCCCAAGGTTCCCGCTGCTCCGCGTGCACCGCGCCCGGTCGCCACCCACGGCCCTACCGGACCCGCCGACCACCGAGCAAGGGAAAACCCGCCCTTGCCCGGCAGTCACCGCGCCCGGTTCACCAGGGCGCACCGACCGACCGAGGTACCCGCTCCACCACCGCCACCGAACCACCCCGATACACCCGCAAAACCGCAGGTCAGACCCCAAAAACGTGTGACCAGCATCACCAGAAAAGCACCGGAAAAGCACCAATGAAACATCGAAAAAGCATCAACACAGATGTAAACTAGAGGCATGAACAACAACGAGAACGGCCCCGTTACCCGCCTCAACACCGCCCAGTTCATCGAAGGCATCCCCGCCTTCCTCGGCATGGTCCCGAACGAATCCCTCGTCATCGCCCTGTTCGATCCCCAGGGAACGACCGGCCCCTTCGCCCGCCTCGACCACGACAACGCCACCGCCATTGTCGCTCTCGACAAGCTCATGGCCGCCGCCGAATCCGCCGACTTCAACGCCACCATCGCCGCGCTCGTCAGCATCCACCCCAACGGCGACACCGCAGAGGAAACCCTTCTCGCCGCCACCCGCCACGCCTACACGCTCGGTCTGGCCGTGCCCATCGCCGCCGTCCTGCCCGAGTACACCGCCGGTGAGACCTTCTTCAACTTCCCCAGCGCCGAATCCGGCGAACTCGGCGACATCCTCGCGAGCACCGTTGCTGTCCTCGGAGTCATCGACGGCCGCGCACCCATTGCCCCCAGCCGCGACGCGCTCGCCGCCGAACTCGCACCCGCCGAAGACCTCGGAGTGTTGTTCGAGCGCCAGTGGGACGCGCGCCAGGCCCGCGCCCAGGCTCCCGAAATCACCGACGCCGCGAACCTCGAGACGCTGCGCGACGCGATCGAAGCACCCCGCGAGCTGACCTATCCCGAAGCCGTCGCCGTCGCGATCACCCTCACCGACAACCCCCGCGCCCGCGACGTGGCCCTGTACTTCTCCCGCAACGTCGCCGCCGTCGCCATCCTGACCGACGCCGCCCGCAAGACCTCCGGCTACGCCCGCTTTACGATCCTGTCCGTCCTCGCCGCCGTCGCCTACGCACACGGCTACGGAGTCCGCGCCGCCGTCGCCCTCGACGCCATCGAGAACGGAGTAGCCCACGAGACCCAGATCCCCAAGCTCGCGCTTCTCATCCGCCAAGTCGTCGACCACGGCCTGCACGCCAAAGGAGTGCAAGAAGTCCTCGAGGCCGGTCGAAACGTCCTCCCCGAGTTCGGATTCACCCCCGAGGACTGACAAACACCCCACGAGGCCCCGCACCGACCGGTGCGGGGCCTCGCCCTATCTCCAACTCACCAACGAACCCGCCCGCACCTTCCGCAGCGCGCAGGGCCGAGCTCAGGGCATCGAGCCCCTTCGCCCGACTTCTCCCGCAGCTCGCGCACGGATCCGCGCCACCGCGCCGGGACGACACCCAACCGCAGTGCGACGACCGTGCATCGTCACGGTGCGATTCAGGCGAGCCGTCAGAGAATGTCCGGCTTATCCGAGAAGCAGATGTCGATGCCGCGAGTGCGGGGTACGTCCAACACCGGTATGCCGGCGACCGCCGCATCGAGGGCCAGGTCCGAAATCGGCATCACCTCGAGCACGGCACCGAGCAAGGCCGCTTCCGCTTCACTGCGCTGCATAAGAACCCCTAACGTCTCCGAAACCGCCCCGACTTGCGTGCAACGGCCAACTCTCATCATCGAATATCCACCATGGCCGAACCAACCGCCTCGACACATCAGAAGACGATCGCCTGCCAACTACCACAGCGTTCCTTGCGCCCCGTCGTACAGGGCTGTCTCGATCGCGTGCTGATCCCAGCCATATCGCAAGACCGCCTCGCGCACCGCTCGTGAGCGTCGAGCACGTTCGGCACGGTCGGCGCCGAACCACAACCGCCGGCCCCCGCCGCGACCCTTACGCCCCATGTCCGCCATGTTCTCAGCGGCCGACGCGAGCACCACATGGGCAGCGAAGGCATCACCGTCGCCCGTGTTGACGCACAGCGGGTTGTCACAACGCCGGTGCATCGCCACTTCGTTGTCGTCGAGGCCACGTTCCAGCTCCACAGCGAGCGCGTAACGGTGCGGTCGCACCACGATCTGATGACCGTCTCGAGCTATCCAGAACCGTCCGTAGCCGTCGTCACCGAGTGCACCCACCCAGAGGTGACAGGAATCCAAGTCCGGTCCGTACACCACGCGTTGGAAGAAGCGAGTCCGTTCGATCTCGTCTCCTGGCTCCCACCGCACAGTGGCTCCGTCTCTGACCTCGCGCCGGTGCTTGCAGCCCGATCAGGAGCCGGAAGCAGCTACAGGCACGTCGGGCGTCGGTTCCTTCGCCTCACTGCCGCCCTCGCTCGATCCTTGTACGGGAGGCGTCGAGTCGTTGTTCTCTTCGGCCAGCTTCACCAACCGGCGCACCATCGCCACGTCCAGATCGACGAGTTCGGAGATCGAGGTCGCGGTCTCGCCCCGTCCAGCAACCTGCGCCAGCGACCTGCCCGCCGCGAGTTCGGCCGCAGCCTTCTTCTTCTCGAACTCCTCGTTCGCCTTGGCGATCGCCGCATCACGACGAACAGCGGCCTTGTCCACCTTCTCCAGCGACGCCAACGCGCGCTCGAGGTCGCGCTGGTTGTCACTGATCCGCTTGAGCAATTCAGCGCGCCGTTCCGACAGCTTCGACCGTGCCTGACTGCGTGCCGAGATCACCTTGGTCTCGTTGTGCACCGCATCCCCCGAACCACTCACTGCGACACCCTTCCCTTCTACAACAACTCACGCCGAGTCTAAACCAGCAACCCGACCAACCCCGTCGCTTCGCCGGAGCGGTCTGCGACCGCCAGCTACACCGATCTACATCGCACCGTATTCGGGCACCAGCAACAGAAGAAGGGGGACACACCTCTTGCAGTTTTACTGACATTCGGGATTCCCTCTCTCAACCTGCGCGTTCATACCGCTAAGATCGAGCCCGTGATGACCCTCCACGTCCTGCACGCAGCGGACGGCTACGAGTACCTGACACGTCAGGTCGCCACAGCCGACCGCGAGCGTGAACGTGGAGCAGAACTGACCGACTACTACACCGCGCACGGCACACCGCCCGGCGAATGGTTCGGCTCGGGAGTCGACGGTTTGAACGACCTTCTCGACGACATCCACGTCGAGAACGCCGACCGGACCTCCGTCGGCGATGTCGTCACCGAGGCGCAGATGAAGGCCCTGTTCGGCGAAGGACTTCACCCGAATGCCGACGCCCTGATCGCCGAACTCATCGACCGGGGCGTCCCCTCCGAGGACGCAATCCGGCTCGCCCGACTCGGACGGAAGTTCCCGACCTTCAAAAACAACGTCGAGCTGTTCGACCGACATGCGGCCGAAATTGCCGAGTACACCGACACCCACGGACACGCCCCGAGCCCGGACGAATCCGCTGCGATCCTCGACCGCATCGCCGGAGGAATGTTCCAGGACAAGCACGGCCGGCCGGTGGCGAACGAGGCCGAATTGCGGAACTGGATCGCTCACGAGAAGGGTAAAGTCCGCCACCCGGTAGCCGGCCACGACCTGGTGTTCACACCGCCCAAGAGCGTGTCGAGCCTGTGGGCACTGGCACCGAACGAGACGCGCATCGAGATCGAGCGCATCGTCGATGCCACGGTGAAAGACACCCTCCGGTGGCTCGAAGAGAACGCCTGCTTCACCCGCGTCGGCCGCAACGGCGAGGAGCAGATCGACACCAACGGCTTCGTCGCCACCCTCTACAAGCACTTCGATTCCCGCTGCGGGGACCCCAACCTGCACACCCACGCGGTCGTGTCGATCAAGACCCAAGGTGCCGAAGACGGCAAGTGGCGAGCCGTCGACGGATCGACAATGTTCCGCTTCGCCGTCGCCGCCTCGCAGCGATTCAACGCCGAAGTGATGCAACGCCTGAGCACCGAACTCGGCCTCGAGCTGACCCACCGCGAGATCGAGCAGGGCAAGCAACCCGTCGTCGAACTGGCCGCTATTCCC
Source organism: Rhodococcus sp. YH1 (assembly GCF_009939605.1). NCBI lineage: Bacteria > Bacillati > Actinomycetota > Actinomycetes > Mycobacteriales > Nocardiaceae > Rhodococcus > Rhodococcus sp. YH1. The sequence continues at coordinate 8,210 of NZ_WVTE01000219.1, forward strand.
CGCAACATGCTCGAGATGTTCAGCTCCCGCCGCAGCGCCATCGAGGCCCGCCGCGACGAACTCGTGGCCGAGTACCGCGCCAAGTACCAGCGGATGCCCGCCGCCAAGACGATGTATCAGCTCTATCAGCAGGCCACTCTCGACACCCGAGAAGGCAAGGCCGACGCGAAATCACTCGCGGAGATGCGCGCAGAATGGCGCGAGAAAGCCGCCGAAATCCTCGGCGGAAACGAGGCCGTCGATCAGCTCGTCCGCGACGCCTTGGCTGCCGGTCACGCCCCGATGCCCCAGCGCCGCGGCCTCGACGACGACGCACACGACGTGATTACCAAGCTCGAATCCAAGCGCTCGCGGTGGCAACTGCCGCATATCGCCTCCGCTGTCCAGGCCCACCTCGGCGGCGAGACGTTCCCCGACCTGGATACCTACCGGACGGCAGTCGATCGACTCACCAGCCGGGTCATGGAGTTGTCGGTGACCACCCCACGGGTCGAACTGCCCGCGATCCCGAGGCGTCTGCGCCGACGTAATGGCGACTTCGTTCTGTCCCACCACGGCAGCCACAAGCACAGCTCCCAGCGCATCCTCGACGCCGAAACGATGCTCGTATCGGCCACCAGCGAACCCACCGTCTTCACCGCCCGCACCGCCTCGATCCACGAGGTGTACGAGACGATGCGCGCCGAGACCGGACGCAACCTCAACGCCGGCCAGCGCACCTTGACCGAGCACTTCCTGCAATCCGGGGCACTGCTGGCCGTCGGTGTCGGACCCGCAGGAACCGGCAAGACCACCAGCATGAAAGCCGTCGTGCAGGCATGGCAGAGCGAAGGCCGGGGCGTCATAGCCCTCGCACCCTCCGCGGTCGCCGCCGAAACACTCGGCGAAGAAGTCGGCGTCACCGGCCTGACCCTGGCCTCCCTGACCTACCCCTGGCGCGGTCTCGTCGGCAGTCGCCCCGGCACACTTCCGGCCGGCATCGACATCGCACCGGGCACGATGCTGCTCGTCGACGAAGCATCCCTTGCCTCCACCCTCGACCTCGCCGCCGTCGTCGAGATCGCCAAGGAACGTGGCGCAGTCGTCCGCCTGCTCGGTGACCCGGCCCAACTCGACGCTGTAGAGACCGGCGGAATTCTGCGCTATCTGGCGCAGAACACCGACGCTCCCGAACTCGACACCGTGGTCCGATTCGGCAACGACACCGCCCAAGCCGAAAACTCGATGCTGCTGCGATCCGGTGACTCCACCGGCCTGGACCTGATCTACGAACGCGATCTCGTGCGCGAAGGAACGCGCGAAGAAATGATCGGCCAGGCCGTCGAGAACTACCTCCACGACCTCGCCGACGGCAAAGAATCCATCGTCATGCTGCCCACCCGCGAGGACGTCACGGCAGCCAACATCCAAGTCCAGGCCGTGCGCCGCCACGACGGAACCAGCGACGAATCCACCACCGTCGCCCTCGCCGACGAACTCACCGCCGGCCGCGGCGACATCGTGCTCACCCGCAGCAACCGCCGCGATCTGAACCCCTCCGGCGGAAAGAAAGCCGGAGCGTTCGTGCGAAACGGTGATCTGTGGGAAGTGCTCGATGTCGTGTCCGACCGCGGCGCTCTGACCGTCCGGCACCTCGAACACGGCGGCGTCATCACCCTGCCGGCCGACTACATCAGCAGCCACGTGCAACTCGGCTACGCCTCCACCGTGCACCGCGCCCAGGGCGTCACGGTCGACACCGCCCACGCCATCATCACCCCCGACATGGACCGCTCCGGGCTGTATGTGGCCGTCACCCGCGCCCGGACCGACAACCGGATCTACGTCCCGGTCGACGTGCCCGTGGGTCTCGACACCGAGCGTCCGCACCTGGAAGACAAGAACGTCTCCACCGGCCGGATGATCCTCGAGACCGTCGTCGCCACCGACAACGGCCACCGCACCGCCACCGAAGAACTCGCGGAACAAGCCGCCCACGCCACCGACCCGGAGCGGCTGCGCGAGGCATATCTGGCCGCCCAACGCCGCCTCCGCGACGGCGCACTCGAGATCGAGATGCGCCGCACCCTGCCCGAACACATCGCGGCCACCATCGAAGGCACCGAGGGATGGGCACAGCTTCGCCAGGTCCTCGCCGACGCCCATGACCACGGCCACAGCACCCGCACACTACTCGGACACGCACTCGCCGAAGGCCCCCTCGCCGGAGCGAAGGACATCGGATCGGTCCTCGCCCACCGCACCCGCGCAATTGTCGGCCAGTTCACCGAACACCCGACATTGCCGCCGCTACCGATTCGCGACCCGCTCCACACCGACGCGGAAATGCACGACTTCGCGGTCGAATGCGCCCGCCGCTACACCGAGACCACCGACCGCGCCGCGACCGCAGACACCGGCATCGGCGAAGTCATCCGCCGCTACCGCGACACCTCCGCACTCCTCGAGACGCAGAGAGTTCGCACCCTCGCCACCGCTGCACTCGGAGAAGAACTCGGTGCCCGCATCGCCGAAGAATCCTCCGCACGACTGCTCGCCCGCCAGCTCCACCGCGCCGCCCAAGCCGGCGTCGACCCGATCAACCTGCTCACCTGGCACCACGAACGCCTGGCCGAAAACGGCGTCGACACCACCGCGGCCGCGCTGCGATCCGACATGGCCAAACCCCTGACCGAGCTGATCGCCCGCCGCAACACCGCATGGCTCACCGAACACGAAGAGACCATCGCCGAACACCTGCCCACGCTCGCATTGCAGACCGACGACGAACGCGCCCAGACCATCGCCGGACGCATCGAACATCTCCACCACCTCAGCGGAACGAGCATCGAAGAAGTCGTGGCCGACCTGGCAGAGCGGGCCGGAGCCACCGCCCTAGCGACCACGCTGCTCGCCGAACTCGACCGCATCGCCGCCGACGGCCGAGACCTCACGAACCCCGACGCACCCAAATGGGTCGTCGCACCCGTGTCCGACGCCGACCAAATCGCCCCCGAACTCGCCGCCACGATCCGCGAGGACTACCAGGCCATCGCCGAACTCCACCGCGACTACCGCGACCAGCTCACCGACGACACCGCACCGATCTGGGCGCACTCGAGCCTCGGTGCCTGCCCCAACGATCCCGAGCACGCTGTCCTGTGGCGGGCCACCATCGCGGACGCGGCTGCCTACCGCAGTGCCCACCACGTCACCGACGAGGACACCCTCGCCGGGGGTCGACCGAAGGATCGCCGCGCCGCACTCGACTGGGTCCACGTCGAGCGTGAGCACACGCAGCTGCGTGAACAGCAAGAACGTTCGCAGAACACGCGGTACGTAGGGCGCCGTCGGCAACCCGAACCGCAGGTCGACCTCGGGCACGTCGAACAACGTCCGCGACGGGTGTAGTTGCCAGGTCTGCCAGCGGTTGTGCACCGCTCGCTCTACCGGGATGGTTGTACGGGGCCCAGGGTGCCGTAGTTGTTGACTTCCGCAGCCGTGACCAGCATCTTCAAGCTCTCAAGACCAGGTCGACCGCGCGATGAGGGTTGGCCGCCAGCCGCCGGCAGGCCCGGGCGATGTTCGTATGCCCGGCCCGACGATGCAGACTGACCACCACGTTCCGCAACGTCGCCATCACCTGCGGACCATGACCGGTGCGGACGGTGGACCGGTCCTCATCGAACGTCACATCACGCACGTAATGGAGTTTGTTCTCTATGTGCCAATGCCCGCGGATCCACGATGCCAGCAGCTTCGGAGGTGCCTGCTCGCACGGCAGTGAACAGATCGCGTACACCAACCTCGACCTTCCACACGCCGCCACCGAGTACGCGCCGTCGCCGAGTGATCTGAATTGCCTGCTGCGCGTACGGAAACCGCAAACCCCGGGTCACGGTGACGATCTTGTAGCTGCGGTGCTCCTCCCGGCCGTGACCGCGCTCGACCGGATCCGACCACACCACCGGCACCTGCTCCCACGGCTGGTCCCGAACCCGGGCGAGCAGGCCCGGCTGGTTCGCCTTGACGACCATGACGTACTCGGCCCGGCACTGCTCACGCAGGCACCGGGCGGTCGCCCTCTGCGTGTGCATCGCATCCATGGTCACCACCGCTCCGGCGACATCGAGTCCGCGCACCAGCTGTCGGACCGTGGGGATCTCGTTGCTCTTGTCGGCGGTGCGGCACTGTCCGAGCACGACGGTGTCGCCGTGGGTGACCGCCGACACCAGATGCGGAGCCACCCGGTCCGCGGTGCGGGCGCCGCGGACCGTCTTGCCGTCCACCGCCACGACCACTCTTCCGCCCTCGGTGCCAGCGGTTGCGGCCAGGTGCCGGCCGAGCACTCGGTCCAAAGCGTCACCGTCGATCCGGCCGAACACCTGACGGATCGTGGCCTCACTCGGAACACGGAATCGAATACCGCACCGCTGCAAAACCTTCTGGGGTGCAGCGGCCGCCCAGTCGGCGATGGCGTAGAACGAGCGGGCACCGGCGGCGACCGCGCACAATGCCACGGCGATCAGGGACGGCAACCGGTAGCGGCGACCGCGCCGAGCACGCGGATCGGGCACCTCCTCGAGCGCGACGAGCAATTCCGACATCCGCATGTCGTCGGCGACGACCCGGCTCGACCGGGCCAGCTGGTCAAGACAGGGGTCGATCGGGGACACTGTCCCGGCGGGCATGGGTGACTCCTCGTGGACGATCTGGATGCGTAAGACACACCCATGATCAATCCCTGTCCCCATGCCCGCTCAACCGGCCCGGACAGCACGTCCCATAGACCGAAGCCCCCAGGTCACGGGGCCGGTAGTCAACAACTACGGCGCCCTGGGTTAGGTAATCAGGTCAATTATCAGTTATCGGCTACTCGTACTCGGTGCTCCAACGCGCGCCTTCTGCGGCAAGACGGCGTGCGACACTTTCAGGCATAGTCGAACAACTGTCTTCATGGATGGACGGGTAATTGTCGGACGCCGAATCGGTAATTCCTACTGTGGCGGTCATGTTTTCCCATCCTCCCATATACTCAAAGGAGTATGGAATAACAGCATGGGCCCGCCATATAGTTTCGAGTAAGTCTATATCGACAAAGTTAATATTAGTGTCGATTCCCCCGCCTTGCGCGCGAATTGCGTCTTCACCGGCCGGGAGTAGGCCGGCAATCCACGCCGCAGTTTTAACACTGCCGTCCCATGGAGGTCTATTGAAATAGTACCAGGAAGCCGCGCAGATGCCGTACAAATTAGGACCAAACTGTGCGTAGTTAAGATACAATTCCAGTTGTCGTTTATCGCCAAGGATCAGGTTGAAGGGGTAAGAAAGTACGGCTTCAACGCCTTTCCTTGAAGCTTGGACAAATGTCGAATCGCCGCGGATCATGAAAATATTCTTCACAAGCTGCTGCGGAATGCTCGAGCCATGCGGGTCATTGTCGGGGATATCGTCCAGGAACGCCTCAATCCGTTCTATGAAGTCACCCACGTGAAACGGTCCTACTCGATGCCCTAATTCGGTATCTTCGTGGAATAGAACGCCTGCCACATAGTACCTGCTAATGTATTCCAAAGGGACATATTCATACACCGTTTCTCCGGGTGCCTCGTCAGAGAGCATAAATGTGGTGCGCGGCGGCGCCACATAACGGTAGAAGCCGGCAATAATACTAATTACGATAAAGAATATTAATAGTGCCTTTAGGGCGTAAGTAGCAGCTTTTCTGACTGCTCGCCAAAACTTTCCCTGCCTTGGCAGAGGTAGGCGACTCCGCTGTCCCGTTGGCGGGTATGGGATATCTGGGGTTGACGGGCTCAGTGGTTCACGAGGGGGGTCCTGAACCACTGGTTGAGACATTGGGAGAGGATTCGTTTCTCTGGGAGGAACGACAGCGAACGGGTCGAATTCTCCTCGCTGCGAAGGGGGGATCTCGTTAGATTCTGGAAAATGATTCACAATAGTTCCAATGAGGTCCGGGACCGGTAGCGAACTTGATGGTCAAAAGTTAAAATTTAACGCCCGCTCAACCAGGTGATTAGGTGTGAGCGGAACAATTGTATTCATATATTGCGTGAACGAGAAGAGAGCGAGCCGGCCTCGCTGAGGATGCATCGACCCGCAGCAGCGCAGGTAGTGTCGATTTGAAAGTTTGAAAAAAACTATTCGATTCCGACCGCTTCGGATTTTTTCAATTGGCGCGCACGATTTTCCAATTCATCGATCATATCGTCGATATGATTAGTTTTGTATCTAAATTCTTCATCAGATACGGCCTCGGTCATGGTCATAAATATAGAGGTAAATGCCACTGCGGCAGAGTTCCACTCCTTCTTGCGTCCTGTATGGAATGGATCGGTCATCCGTGCGGGTATATCCAGGTCAGGCGATCGCCCGGCATCTGCATTCTTCGGAAAGTTCGCCCCTCTGATTACTAGCCCCTCCATTGCGGCGGCTCCGGTTGCCGAAAGATATGCATATGGGTGGCGTCCAGATTCGGGGTCGCTTTGGAATTCAGGCAGGATGCGCCTGCCAAGGACTTTCCCTATGGATTCATAGAATGTCGCCAGTGCTGTTAAGTAATCACCCTCAGACTGGGCAATGGCTGATTGTAGATTGGTTTTAACAGGTTCAGGGTACGAAATTGCTGTCGCGGCGAGGGCGAGATAGGTTCTCCAGCGATTATTTTCCTTTAGGTTCTTATAGTTTACTGTGGCCCCCCGGCGGCATACTTCCACCATAACTGCGTACCGCCCTGGCATAGTTTCCAAGATATTAGGGTTTTCGCGCAACTCGTTTTTCAGTGTGTCCAGAGCAACGTCGAGCGTATCTCCATCGAACACGGCAGGGTTTGATGACTGAGACCCTCCAAGCTCATATAGCAACTCATTAAAAAAATCCTCACGATTTGGCCATACCCGATAAACAGCACTCCTTGGTATTCCCGCGCTGAAGGCGATCGAGTCGAGCGAAATGTGTTGAAGGCTCACTGTGAGCCCGTGGGTTCGAACCATCTCGGTTGCAGTGCTCAGCATCTCGTGTCGGACTTGTGCAGAGCTACGCCGCTTGGTGCCACGCGAACTGGGATCCATAGGATTGTTCATCGATACCCCTCGTTGAGACACCGTGTCCGGTGTCCGGTGTTGACCTACTTGGAGACGTCATTTAGTATCTGTAGCCTACGGCAGTAGCCCTTCGCAATAGAACGACCGGCGCAGACGAGTCCTTACTCCTCGGCACCGCAGTTGGCGAACTTCCCTATAGGGACAGTTCATCTAGCCCAGTGATGGCCCTACATAGAGGGGGACTTGAAATGACTGCTGCTCCACAGGCCACGCGGACTGTCGCCTTTGTCCTGATCTCAAGCCTACTGGCGACACTCTTCGTCCTGTTCGGCGTAGGCCCTGCCCAGGCCGAACCAGCCAATCGGTTTCCGATCGATTGGACAGACATCGGCATCCACCCCCGCCAGGCACCGGCGATGTCCGCGGAGCATGCCGGTCCCGCGCTCATGGACGGAACCCTTGTCAGCCACATTTGTGAGGTGGCCGGCGAACCCGTATACAACGGGCAGGAAACGATCGACGTCTGGGCTCTTACCGAATACGGTTGGCTCCCGACCGCGTGGATCAACACCGGTTACGACGGATGGACGCCAAACGTACCCGACTGCGGCGAGATGACGTCAAACGAGGAATCGACCCAACCGGGATGCGTGCCGTACATCGTTGTGGGCGTACCCGGATCCCATCAAGGAGCACTGCAGGAGGAGAACTTGGGCTCTAGCGACGAGCAGTCGCGGCTAGGTCCTGAAGTTCACGCTGTGGTCGAAGCTATGCGGGCCGAGGGCCTGGAGCTCGGTGTTGCGGCCGTCGCCTATCCCGCACTACTCAATACAGTTACCGCCAAGGCTATGTACAACCTCTCGTCCTACAAGGAATCAAAGGACAAGGGATACAGCGCTACCTACGACCTACTGAAGGTTCTCGCTCGGGAATGCCCCAACTCGAAGTTCTTTCTCATCGGATATTCGCAGGGCGCGCACATCGTAGGGGACGTGGCACAGACGATTTACCACGAGGGCGGACCCGTTGACCGTAACCGGATCGCTGGTGTCGTGCTACTCGCTGATCCCGCGTTTAACTCTTCGTCCCCTGGAGCGGAAGAATTTGTCGCTAATGGCTCAGCGCTGTCGTACTCACCGGTGGATTCGCAGGATATAACTGGAAGCCTGGGAACTCGAGCCGCATTTCCGTCGGACGCGCGTGTATTCTCGGTATGCATCCAATCAGATCCTGTGTGCAACCTGAGTGCTCTCAACCTTCCAGCGGAGGGCACGCACGTGTTCATACATGCTCCATTGGATGCGATGCTGGGCGCACAAGGCGAGGGTCCGCCTTCGAATGTCCACGGAATCTACGACGACGCACCGATCCTGGAATGGGGCGTTGAGAGTCTGGCGCAGTTCGCGGGCAGCATGATCGCAAGTACGTACACCGGAAGTTAACGAGCCGGGAACCGCAGGCTCAGATTAGGGCATATCAGATCAAATGTATCCGATATGCCCTAAACTTCTGACTGCGTACCGCTTGCCGATGTCTACCCTGAGTTAGGCCTGAGTTGCACCAGGTTGGCCGATTCTCGGGACGGATCCGGCGTTTGTGCTGGTGACAGCGGTGCGGGTTCGGGAAATGGCACACTAACGGCTCGGTAGACTCCCGCTCTGTGGCTGCCTACATCCGCAAAGTCCGCACCGCGTCGGGCGCGACCGCGGTGCAGATCGCAGCTAAGCAAGGCCGCCGAGACAAGGTGCTCGAGCACCTCGGCTCGGCGCATACCGACAGTGAACTCGCCGCTCTGCTCGAGACCGCCCGCGAGAAACTTCTTGCCGGCCAGCAGCAACTCGATCTCGACCTGGGGGCGGGTACCGGCGGGGCATCGGTGATCACCGGCAAGCGTTCCCGCTGGCTGATCGAGGTCATCGACACCGCGTGGCAGCACCTCGGGTTCGATGTGATCGACAACGAGGCGTTCTTCCAGCTGGTGGCAGCCCGCATCGTCGAAGCGACCTCGGTCAGCGACACGGGTCGCGTGCTCGGCGAGATCGGCATCGTCCCCGCACACCGCAACACGTTCGTGCGGACCCTGCAGCGCTGCACCGAGCATGGCTACCGTGACCGGATCGCGCAGCGCTGCTTCGAACACGCCGCCGCCGCGGGCGACCTGAACCTATTGCTCTACGACGTTACGACCTTGTACTTCGAGGCAGAGAAGGAAGACGAACTGCGCAAGGTCGGGTACTCGAAGGAACGTCGGGTGGACCCGCAGATCGTCGTCGGGCTGCTGGTCGACCGCACCGGATTCCCTTTGGAAATCGGTTGTTTCGAAGGAAACCACGCCGAGACCCGCACGATCGTGCCGATCGTGCGCCAGTTCCAGGCTCGTCACAATATCGAGGGCGTGGAGATGGTCATCGCTGCCGACGCCGGCATGCTGTCCGCCTCGAATCTGAAAGACCTCGATGCTGCCGGACTGAAGTTCATCGTCGGTTCCCGGGTGATGAAAGCACCCTCGGATCTGGCCAGTCATTTCCACTGGAACGGCGACGTGTTCACCGACGGCCAGGTCATCGACACGGTCACCCCGCGACACGCAAAGAGCGTGGTCAACGATGTCAACCGTCGTGCCGAGCCGGTGTGGGACCCCGCCGACACGTCAGCGTGGCGAGCGATCTGGGCGTACTCGGCCAAACGCGCCGTGCGGGACAACCAGACGTTGAACGCTCAGGAAGCTCGGGCGAAGGCCGTCATCGACGGCACCCGAGCTGCACGATCGCCGCGGTTCGTCAAGACCACCGCGAAGGGCAAGACCCTCGATACGGCGGGCATCGCCCGGGCCCGTTCCCTTGTCGGGCTCAAAGGCTACGCCACGAACCTTCCTGCGCACGTGATGAACCCGCATGAGGTGATGGCGAAGTATCACGACCTGTGGCAGGTCGAGCAGTCGTTTCGGATGTCGAAGACCGACCTGCGGGCCCGGCCGATCTTCAGTCACACCCGGGATGCGATCGAGGCGCACCTGACCATCGTGTTCGCTGCGTTGGCGATCTCACGCTATCTGCAGGACGAGACCGGGATGTCCATCCGGAAGATCGTGCGGACCCTGCGTCCACTGCAGGAAATCACAATCTCGATCGCCGGCCACGAGCACACCGCCCTCGATCCACTCACCGCCGACGCCGCGAGCATCCTCGATTCCCTCGAAATCTCGAATCGTCGATCAGGGTTGGCACACTAAACTGGTGCAACTCAGGTTAGGACATTACTGGCGAGTAGAAAGCTCGGCAGGCTCGTCACCTGCGCCTTCGTGATCCCGCGAAAGCCGATCGGGACACTAAGCGGGTAGGTTCGGGCGGTGGCATTCGTGCGGAAAGTGCGCACCGCATCCGGCGCGGTCGCGGTGCAGGTCGTGCGCAAACATCGGGGCCGGCACGAGATCATCGCGCACGTCGGATCCGCGCACACCGACGTCGAGCTGGGCATCCTCCTCGAAAGATCCCGCAACCTCCTGCACGGTGACCAAGGCATGCTCGAGCTCGACGTACCGTCACCGGTCGAGCAGATCACCGACGTCGCCGACTGGCGCACCGGACAGCTATCCGTGTCGCCGCCCACGGCGGGTCGGGAGGTCGCCGGTCCGGGCCGGACCGTGCGCACCACCGCCCGGCTGCTCTACGACGTACTCGCCTCGGTCTACGACCGGCTCGGCTTCGACGTCCTCGACGATGCGGTGTTCAAGGATCTGGTGATCGCACGCATCGTCGAACCGACCTCGAAGATCGACGCCCTGCGTGTCCTCGACGACCTCGGCGCGGACACCGTGTCGTACAAAACGATTCAACGCCATCTCGCGCAGATCCTCACCGGTGACTACCGGGATCGGATCGCCCACCGATGCTTCGAGTACGCCGCCGCCACCGGCGGGTTGGGGTTGTTGCTGTTCGATGTGACGACCTTGTACTTCGAGGCCGAGAAGGAAGACGACCTCCGCAAAGTCGGCTACAGCAAGGAGCGGCGGGTCGATCCACAGATCGTGGTGGGACTGCTCGTCGACCGCACCGGCTTCCCCTTGGAGATCGGTTGTTTCGAGGGCAACAAGGCCGAAACCCACACCCTGATCCCGATCGTGCGCCAGTTCCAGACCCGCCACGGCATCGACGGTGTGGAGATGGTTATCGCCGCCGACGCCGGCATGCTCTCCGCCTCGAACCTGACCGCGCTCGACGAGGCGGGTCTGAAGTTCATCGTCGGATCCCGCGTCACGAAAGCCCCGGGCGATCTGACATCTCATTTCCATTGGCACGGCGGATGTGTTCACCGATGGGCAGATCATCGACACCGTCACACCCCGGCACGCACGCAGTGTCGTCAACACCGTGAAGAGACGAGCCGAACCGGTCTGGGATCCGGTGCGGCACCCCACCTCGTGGCGGGCGATCTGGCAGTACACCCGCAAACGCGCCGTGCGCGACAACCAAACCCTCAATGCGCAGGAAGCGCGGGCGAAGGCGGTCGTCGACGGCACGAAGAAGGCCAAGGCCACTCGGTTCGTCAAGACCACCACGGCCGGTCAGCAACTCGATGATGCCGCCCTGGGCAGGGCCCGGTCCCTCGTCGGCCTGAAGGGATACGTGACCAACATTCCGGTCACGCTGATGGAACCGGGTGAGGTGATCGGCAAGTAGGGGTAGCCGTAGCATCCGCCGGAAATCGGGCGGATTTGGCGTATCCGACTGGTGGGCACGGGGTTTCGAGTTCGGCATGCGCTGTCGACTGGTTGGTGCTTGACTGCCGATGATGATGTTGGTCGGTGCTGGTGGAGGCTGGGGTCGTGGCGACGCGGATGTTCGCGGACGAGGAGTTGGAACGACTGCGGGGATTCCCGGAGATCAGCCGCGAGGAGCTGTTCCGGTACTTCACGCTGACGCCTGCGGATCTGGCGTTCGTGGATCCGGGCCGGGGCCGGGGCCCAGCCGAGCGGCTGGGCTTGGCGATCGCGTTGTGTACGCTGCCGTGGCTGGGATTCGTGCCGGATCGGCTGGTCACGGCTCCGCCGGTGGCGGTGGCTCGTGTCGCCGAGCAGTTGCGGTTGGATCCGGTGGTGATCGGTGCCTACGGCAGGCGAGCCAAGACCCGCACCGAGCATGTGCGCCTGGCCGCGCGGTACCTGGGATGGCGTGCGGTCGGTGCGCTCGAGTTCAAGGAGCTCGATGAGTTCCTGCTCGCGCGGGCGATGGAGCACGATTCCCCGACTCTGCTGTTCCGGCTGGCGTGTGAGTATCTGATCTCGGCGAAGGTGATCCGGCCAGGCCCGGTCACCGTGGTCGAGCGGGTCGCCCACGCCCGCCACCAGGCCCAGACCGAAACCTATGACCGGCTCGCTCACGAGTTCACTGCGGCGCGGTGCGCGGAGTTGGACGGCTTGCTTGTCACCGACGCTTCGCTGGGGATCTCGCGGTTGCGGTGGCTGTCGACCGGGCCGGTGGAGGCCTCGGCGGCCGCGGTCCGCGCCGAGGTCGACAAGCTGGGTTTCCTGCGCGGGTTGGGCGCTGATCGGCTGGATATGTCGGTGCTGCCCGCCGAGCGGCGCCGGTTTTTGGCCACGATGGGCCGGCGCCTGAGTCCGCAAGCGCTGCAACGTCGGGATCCGCAACGCCGGTATCCGATCCTGCTCACGGTGCTGGCCCAGTCCGGCACCGATGTCCTCGATGAGGTCGTGGCGTTGTTCGATCAGGCGATCTCGGTGAAATTCGGTGCTGCCGAACGGAAGATGCAGCAGCGGCTGGCCGAACGAGGGAAGACTGGAGAGGACCGTCAGGCGCTGCTGGACGATCTGTTGGAAATCGTCACCGACCCCGGCGTTCCGGATGAGGAGATCGGTGCGCTGATCCGCGGCGAGAAGATCGGGTGGGAGCGCCTGCGCGCGGCGATCGCCCAGGCCAAGCCCAGGTTGCCGCGTGATCACGGGCATCTGGCGGCGTTGGATTCCTCCTACAACTACCTGCGTCAGTTCACCCCCGCGGTGCTCGAAGCGGTGCGCTTCTGCGGCGGTACCGCCGCGACCGAGTTGCTGATCGCGGTGAACATGCTGCGCGAGTTGAACGCGACCGGGCGGCGCAAGGTCTTCGATGACGCCCCGACCGGGTTCGTGCCGATGAAGTGGCGCGGCTACCTCGACGAGGCCCGCAAATCCGGCAGCGCGACCGCGTATCGGCACTACTGGGAGTTGTGTGTGCTGCTCGGATTGCGTGACGGGTTGCGCAGCGGGGATGTGTTCGTGCCGGGCTCGCGCCGTTACGCCGACCCGGCCGCCTACCTGCTCACCACCGGGCAGTGGGAACCGCAACGCGTTGAGTTCTGCGGCCTGGTCGGGCGATCCGCCGATCCTGGCGTCGCGCTGGCCACCGTGGTCGCCGAACTGCACGACGCTCTCGGTGAGCTGGAGGAGGTGCTGGCCGGCGGGGACGGCCCGGTCCGGCTGGACGAGGGCGGGGATCTGGTGATCTCGCCGCTGAGCGCGGAAGATGTTCCCGCCGAGGCGATCACGCTCAAGGCCGAGCTGACCGAAATGCTGCCGTTCGCGCCGATCGTGTCGCTGCTGATCGAGCTGGACAAACGCACCGGCTACCTGGACTGCTTCACCCACGCCGGCGGTCAGGCCACCCGGACGCCGGAGCTCAAACGCAACCTGATCGCGGTACTGCTGGCGCACTCGACGAACCTGGGGTTGACCCGGATGGCCGAGGCGTGCGGAATCACCTACGACATCCTGGCCTGGACCGACGAGTGGTATGTGCGCGAGGAGACCCTGCGCGCGGCCAACCTGGTACTGGTCGGCTACCACCAGCGGCTGCCGCTGACCGCGGTGTTCGGCGCCGGAACACTGTCGTCGAGCGACGGGCAGCGTTTCCCGACGCGCGGTAAGTCGACCACGGCGCGGCCGTTGAGCCGCTATTTCGCCAGCGAGGGCCTGTCGACCTACACCCATGTCAGCGACACCCACGCCACCTACGGCACCAAGGTCATCGTGGCGACCAAACGCGAAGCCCACTACGTGCTCGATGAGATCCTGGGCAACGCCACCGATCTGCCGATCACCGAGCACGCCACCGACACCCACGGGGTCACCCTGGTCAACTTCGGGTTGTTCGACCTGCTCGGGATGCAGCTCTCGCCACGGATCCGGGATCTGGGGCGGATCACCCTGTACCGGCCGGGCCCGCGCGCCGAGGCCGAGGCCCGGTTCCCGCACGCGGGCCCGCTGATGACCCGCAAGGCCAACCTGGGTTTGATCGCCGAGCACTGGGACGATCTGCTGCGGTTGGCCGGATCGCTGAAGTTCGGGCACGCCACCGCGTCGCTGTTGGTCGGCAAGCTGTCGGCGTCGGGGCGGCAGAACACCCTGGCCGCGGCGCTCAAGGAGTACGGGGCGCTGCGGCGCACCATTTACGCCGCGAGATACCTCTCCGATCCGGACTACCGGCGCAAGATCTCGCGGCAGCTCAACAAGGGCGAGTCGCTGCACGCGCTGCGCCGCGACCTGCTCTATGCCCATGAGGGGATGATCCGGGCGCGCCACCTCGAGGACCAGACCGAGCAGGCCTGGTGCCTGACCTTGACGACCAACGCTGTGATCGCCTGGACCACAGAGTATTACGGGTTCGCTGTCGAGCAGATGCGCCGGACCGGGCAGCGTATCGATGACGAGGTCCTGGCCCACATCAGCCCGGCCCACAGTGCCAACATCAACTTCTTCGGCGCGATCGAGGTCGACATCGACGCCGAGCTGGCCCAGCTGGGCCCGACCGGGTACCGGCCGCTGCGGGTGCGCGACACCTTGTTCTGACCGCGCGGAACCGGGGCCCGTGGTTACGGCGTGGCGATGTCGATAGCGGTGTCTGCTGGCGTGGGTGTTCGGTGGGCGGTGAGGAAGTTGTCGACGAGCCGGGTGCAGTCGTCGTGGTCGATGCTGCGTAATCCGGTGAGACGGGCGAACACGATCGGGCCGAGGAGTTCGATGATGGCGAAGGTGGTGTCGAGCTCGCCGAGCATCGCGCGGGCCTCGGGACTGGTGAGGATCTGGTCGAACGGGTGGCGGTACTGCTCGATGACGCGCGCGCGCAGCGAGGTGACCGCGGCCGGGTCGGGGTGGTCCTCGCCGATGGAACCCATCGCCAGCCAGGCCAGGGTGGTCATCTGCACCGGAGCCTGTTCGATGAGGTCGGCCTGGCTGGCGAGCAGCGCCAGGAGCCGCTCACGCACGGGCCCGGTGCCGGTCGGTGTGTCGACCTGGGGAAGTAGTCGTTCGAAAGTCGCCGCGAGCAGCTGGGTGGTGCTGCCGAAGTGCCGGTAGAGGGTGGCGCGGGCGACCTTCGACACGCGGGTGACCGCCTCGACGGTGACCGCCTCGACACCGCCGGTGGACAGCAGATGGGTGGCCGCGTCGAGCAACCGGTTGCGTGAGCGCGCCAGTCGCGGATCGGCCTGCTCGTCGTCCGCTGCGAGCGGGTCGGTCGCCGCCGGGCCTGGGTCGGTCATGGACGCGCCTTCCTCCGAATTCGTGTCGTTGAACTCTTGATATGGGTGAACTCTATCCCACCCCCCAACCACTATGATACGAATGGTCTCGTACAGATACCGTTGGTCTTCAAAGTCGGGGAGGTGCCGGTGGCCACACCCGGAACGGACACTGTCGAGATCGCCCGCTGGACCAGGGCCCAGTGGTGGATGCTGGCGGTGTCGTGCCTGGCGGTGGCGCTGGTGGTCGCGGCGATGGCGGCGTTGTATTCGGCGTTGCCGCAGATCGCGCTTGCGACCGGGGCCACCCAAGCCCAGCTGACCTGGATCGTCGACGGCTACACGCTGGTGCTGGCGTGTCTGGTGCTGCCCGCCGGCGCCGTCGGTGACCGTTACGGGCGCCGCGTGGTGCTGGTGGTGGGGTTGGTGGTGTTCGCCGCCGCCTCGGCGCTGCCGCTGCTGCTGTCCGACCCGGCCTGGTTGATCGCGACGCGCGCGCTGGCCGGGGCAGGCGCCGCGCTGGTGATGCCCTCGACGCTGTCGATCCTCACTGCAGGGTTCGCCCCCGCTCATCGCGGCCGGGCGGTGGGGATATGGGCCGGGGTCGCCGGATCCGGGGCGATACTGGGGATTCTCGGTGCCGGGGTGCTGCTCGAACGATGGTCGTGGCTATCGGTGTTCGTAGGGTTGACCGTGGCCGGGGCGGTGCTGGCGGGGTTGGCGTGCACCATCGCCGAGTCCCGCCAGCGCGAGCATCCGCAGGTGGACTGGGTGGGCGCGGTGGCGGTGGCGGTCGCTGTCGCGGCGATCGTGTTCGCCGTGATCGAGTTCCCCGCGCGCGGCTGGGCCGACCCGCTCGTCGCCGCCGCCGCCGGGGTCGGCGTGGCCGCGACGGCGGCCTTCGTGGTCGTCGAGCTGCGCTCGGCGGCGCCGCTGCTGGATGTGCGGTTGTTCGCCCGCCGTGGTTTCGGTGCCGGGTCGCTGTCGGTGACCATCCAGTTCCTGGTCACCTTCGGGGTATTCCTGCTGCTTGTGCAGTACCTGCAGCTGGTCTTCGGTTACGGGCCGCTGGCCTCGGCGCTGGCGTTGGCGCCGATGGTGGTGCCGCTGGTCGTGATCTCGGTGATCGCGCCGTGGCTGTCGAGCCTGGTCGGGTTACGGGTGATGACCGTGGCCGGCCTGCTCACCATCGCCGCCGGGCTGGTGCTGGTGAGCCGGCTGACACTCGCCGCGCACTACCTCGACCTGCTGTGGCCGCTGCTGATCATGAGCGCGGGCCTGGGATTGTGCACCGCGCCGGCGACCTATGCCATCGTCGCCGACACCCCCGAGGCCAAACACGGGGTCGCCGCCGCGGTCAACGACGCCGCCCGCGAGATCGGCGCCGCGATCGGGATCGCCGTGGCCGGCAGCGTGCTGGCCGCCGGCTACACCCACCGCATCCAGCCCGCCCTGCCCCAGTTGCCCGAGCCCGCCCGCGGCCCGGTCGCCGATTCCCTGGCCGCGGCGCTGCAGGTCGCCGACCAGGCCGGACCGGTGGCCGCACCGCTGGCCGAGTTCGCCAAGGCCGCGTTCGTGCACGGCAGCGGCCAGGCCGCGCTCGCCCTGGCCGCCCTCACCACCGTCGGGGCGATCGTGCTGGCAGTACTGGCCCCCGGCCGCGCACCACGCCGCCGATACATCTCGACCATTTCCCCCGCAAAACACGCTCCCTTCTCGTGAAAGACGCCCGTCATGACGGCCTATCGCACGATCATCGTCGACACCGACGGATCCGACCGCTCCTACCGTGTGGTCGACCACGCCGCCGAACTCGCCCACGCCACCCACGCCCGGCTCCTGATCATCTGCGCCCGCCACCACATCGACGCACGTGAGCTCGGGGCGGACCTCGACCGGCTCGGACCCGACGCCTACCAGCTACGCGGCACCACTCCCACCGAGGCCATCCTGCGGACCGCCCACCAGCACGCCCTCGCCCACGGCGCCACCGACATCGAAACCCACATCCTGTCCGAACCCGCCCCGCACGCGCTGCTGCACCTGGCCGCCGCCACCGGCGCCGACCTCATTGTCACCGCCGATCCCCACCGGCCACCGCTGCTGGCCCGGCTGCTGACTACCCCACCGATCGAGCTCGCCCGCAAAGCCCACTGCGACATCCTCTTCACCACCGCACGGTAGACACACCCCACAGAAAGCGCCCATGACCGAGAACACACCCAGCACCCATACACCCGAGCCCCGACAGGTCCCGGACTGGATTCCCGCCTTCCCTGTGCTCGCACCCGACTCCGCCGACCTGCCACCCCACCACGACCACTGCCTCGGCTGCGGACCGGCCAACCCCCACGGCCACCAGCTACGCGCCCGCCGCGACGCACACGGCGTCCACGCCCACCACCGCTTCGACTCTCGCCACGTCGGCGCCCCCGCGATCGCCCACGGCGGCGCGGTCGCCACCGTCCTCGACGAACTGTTCGGACTCTTGCTCTACACCGTCGGGGAACCCGCGGTCACCCGCCACCTTGCCATCGACTACCTCGCCCCGATCCTGCTCGACACCCCTTACACCCTCCGCGCCCACATCCACGCCCGCGACGGCCGCAAACTCCACCTGCAAGCCACCATCGAAAACGACCACGCCCACGTGATCACCACCGCCACCGCCCTGTTCCTCACCGTCGACGTCAACCACTTCCTCACCCACAACACACCCCCACACACCGATAACACCCCCTGACCTGTTCCGTAACCGGATCGGCCACCGGAACACCACGCAGAGCCAACGTCGGCCCAGCTCACCGGTGTTCCGTAGAGGTGTTCCGCTGACTGTGCCGGTCAACCCCCGCTATCTGGAACACTTTCGGCATGGGTGAGCCGTTCCGCGTCGGATACTGCCGCTGCTCCACCGACGAACAAGACGTCGAGATCCAAACCGAGCAGCTATTGGCGCTCGGAGTGCCGCGTGAGCGGATCTTCATCGACAAAGGGTTCTCCGGGACCACCCGCAAGAACCGGGCCGGGCTCGACAACGCACTCGCCGCCGTCACCTCCGCCGCGGCGGCCATCGACGGGCGACAGGTAGTGCTGACCACGCCGAAGTTCGACCGATTCGCACGCAACATGGCCGAAGCAGGCCAGACCCTGACCGAACTGCGCGAGCGCGAGGTGCTGTTCGGACTCGGGAGCTCGATCTACGACTGGAACGACCCGTTCGGCAAGCTCTTCCTGCAAACCTTGGCCATGGTCGCCGAATTCGAGGCCAACCTCAACCACCTACGCACCCGCGAGGGCATGGCCAAGGCCCGCGCGAAAGGCAGGCTCAAGGGCAAGCAGCCGAAACTTCCTCTCACGGCACGGAAAACAATCCACCGCCGCTACCACGACCCCGCCGACGACGCGAGCCTGGCGGACCTGGCCGAGGAATACAGCGTCGGCCGCTCCACCATCCACCGCATCGTCAGCAGTGCTGCACCACGAGCCTGAGAATTCACCAGCCTGTCGTCAGGATCCCGCTACTTTGCACTTCCTGACAACCTTGGGTTGCGGGCCCTTACGTCCCACACGAGTTCTGGCCCGAATCGGATCGTCGGCGAGCTGGGCGGATACGCCGCGCCCGCCAGGAGCCGGTGGCGAGACAGACGATCGTTTCGACCCAACAGGCCGAGCGGATCACCGACCGGGCACTACGCCATATCCGCCCGATTTTCGGCAAATGCTACGGCTACCCCAAGTACCACGATCTCTGGCATGTCGAGCAGTCGTTCCGCATGTCGAAGACCGATCTGCGGGCACGGCCGATCTTCCACCGCACCCGCGACGCGATCGAAGCACACCTGACCATCGTGTTCGCGGCATTGGCAGTCGCGCGCTGTGTTCAGGACCGGACCGGTGTCGCGATCGCACGAGTGGTCAAGCAACTGCGGCCGCTGCGGACCTCGACGATCGCGGTCAACGCCGCCGTCCAGGACTTCCCGCCGCAGATCCCGGCCGCCGACCAGGAAATTCTGTCTCGCCTCGGGTTCGAAGCGGGGTACTAAGCCAAATGTCCTAACTCAGGTCTACCGGACGCCGGGAGCTTGCATGGCGGGACGCGGCGACGCGAACATTGCGACGACACCTGCCCGGTCCGCCGTCCTGCTCTCGGCGTGGATCGTGAGTTTGATTGGTGGGACGGCCGGTGTCGATACCGTCTTCGCATTCGTCGGCAGCCTCTAGGTTCGTACGTACCCCTCTCTATCGTCATCGTCGGGCCACTCCCACACGTGACTGTCATACAAGACCGGCCCGAACTCATCGTCGGGATCGACCGGTTCGGCGTCGCCTGAATCGATCAGCTCGACCATCCGCGCAGCATCGATCACCGCAGGCCCCGCCCCGTTGCCCGAGTCCGGGAGCGATCCGGTCGCGGCGACCGCCGCCGCGACCGGGGTCGGCCGCGCCGCGATGTCGGCCGCGATCCACTCCCGCGCCCCCTCGAGCAGCGTGACCTGCACGGACGGCGGCTCACAACGCCCGTCGATACAGTCGCCGAACTCGTCGGAGTTGCCCGCCAGCCGTTGCAGAAGCGGTTGATAGACCTGGTAGTGCCAGCTTCCCGGCGACCACGAATGCACCTGACCGTCGCCGAGCTGTTCGTAGGCGACCTTGTGCGCCGACATCGCCGCCGTCAGTTCCTCAACCATCTTCGGGTGCCGATACCAGCAGCCCTTGATCCGATCGGTGAGCCGGTAGCAGCCGCGAAACCACTCCACCCAGTCGATCAACTCGTCCCACAACTGTTGTGCCTGTTCCTGGTCGAGATGCCGCCACGACAGCCGGCCCGGTGTGTACCCGCTCATCCGAGCACCACTTCCCCGCCCGTGCGGGACCAAGCCCAATCGGGCAGCTCCCCCGTCTCGCAGACCCAGTTGTAGACCTCTCGAGAGTCGAGCACCCGCTTTTTCCAGTGCGGAATGTCCCACACCAGCGGGAGATGGACCCGCGCCGGAGCCGCACCCCGGTAGATCATCAATGCCTGGTCAGCCGGCATTCCGCGAATCTCCGGGGCGGTCATCACCTTCGTCTGCCGAGGAGCCTGCGTCGGAGACCACCACTGTTCGCGCTCACCGGTCAATCGGGAGATCTGCTCGAGCTCGTTCACATCACCGAGGCCGGGCAGGATGATCCGCACCGGCGAGTTCGTCGTGAACATCTTCCCCGCGCTCGGACCCCACCGCCGGATGTTCTGCTCCTGACCGTGGCAGAACGCCCAGATCGAGATCCCTCGCCCGGCGCTGTCGGATACCTTGTCGGGCAGATCCGGAATGGGCGCGACGTTGTTGACCTCATCGAGAACGAACCGCACCGGAGGGTCGATTCTCTCCTCGGGGTACTCCCGCGAAATCTCTTTGGCCAGGTAATACGCCTCCGCTGCTAACGCCGTGACGATCGGTGCGCTCGAGCCGTAGGAGCCTTCGGAGATCAGATACAGTGTCCCTCCGTCGCGGATGAGCTGCGCGAGGTTCACCGACTCATCGGCGGTGACGTTGACTGCCGCCATCAGCTTCGGTGAGGCGAGGGGATCGAGCAGCGTCGAGACCGTCGACATCACATCGTCGACCGAATCCGATCCCGAGCCACCAAGCTGCGAATACTCCACGCTCCACGTCGGCAGATCCCGGTCCAGAATCTCCTTGACCTTCGGCACCTGCCGCTGCATCGCCCAGCGATAGAAGGTGGTCACATCCCCACCGGACACCGCCGCCGCATACAGACAGCACCGCAGGTACTTCGCTGCGTTCGTCGAGAAGTACCCACTGTTCTTGGTATCGCCGAGGGGAACAGCCTGCACCAGCGCATCGGCACGCCGGATCGCCGTGTCCGGGTCGGCGCAGCCGGCCAGCAGGGACCACCGCATCGGCGTCGGCCACCGCGTGATGCCCTCGGGGTCGAACACCTCGACCGGGCCGGACGCCAACCGCTGCCCGACCGTCGACCACAGCAGATCAGGTTTGGTGGTCGTGGCCAGCACGAACCCGACCGACTCGACGATCCGCTGCCAGGCCAACCGCCAGCTCTTGCCCGATCCGGTCGGACCCTCGACCAGCGTGCCGTCCCGGTACTGGACGAACACCTCGGCATCTTTGCCATGCTCGCCGTAGAGCGTGCCGATCCGGGTCGCCACCTGGTGCGCGTCGATCTTGCGGGCCGGAGTATCACCCAAGCTCGCCCGGTTCGTCTTCGCGGCTTTCACTGCGCTCTTGCGATCGAGGCCGCGCTGCCGCAGCTCCGCCCGGTCCGCAAACCCTTCTTGGCGCGTCCGCTGAGCGCGCTGACGTGCCGAAACCTTCCCGTCGATCACGAGCACGACGGTGACATAGACCAGCATCGCCACGATCAGGCACACCCACACCGCGACCGCCGAGCCCGGCCGCGAATCCTCGGGCCAGCCCACCGTCGGGTCGCCCGGCGTGAGCACCAATGCCCGCAGCACCGACAACGTGCCGTACAGCCCTTCCGGGAACACCGGACCCGCCCCGGTCACCAGGCCGGCAACCGCGCCCCCGACGTACACCGTCCACAGGACCCCGCCGATCACCACGACCACCAGGCCAGTACCGACCGGAATCACCGGCTGTGTCGGCCGCTGCTGCCCGCGCTCGTTCACTGCACCGCCCCCACCAGCTCAGCCATCGCCTCGGCATCGAGAGTGTCCGGGAGCCGGGTCTGCCCGACCAGCGTGCTCGCCTGGCCCCGAATGACCTCGTCGGTGTCGGTGAGGGTGATCTCGAGCGGGGACCGCTCGTGCTTCATCAGCACCGGATCGGACTTGCCCATCACCACGAGGCACTGCCCCTTGTGCATCGACATCAGCAGATCGACGCAGTAGTCGGGCAGGTGATACATCCGGACCGTCTGCTCGGCGTCGTCCACCCGATCCTGTCCGTACAGGAACACGATCCCGGCTTCCTGCATCAGCGCCCGCGCCGGGGAATCGGCCGGTAGGTCGGCGATGTGGTGGAACGCCGAGACCGTGGACAGGCCCAGGCCGCGAGAGAGTTTCATGTTGTCGCGGAAAACTCGCCCGGTGGAGCCTTCCGCGATGTGCCAGCCTTCCTCGACGATGAGAATGGTCTGCTTGTGCTCGGATGCTCGAGCTGCGAGAACGTTCGACAGCCACGTGTTGATGACCGTCATCACCACCCGCAGCGCCGGTCCTTTATTGGGCAGCTCGGACACGTCGAAGTGCACGAGCGGATGGTCGAGTGCATGACGGACATCGGCCGAGGTCGGCTGATCGACCAACCCGCGTAGATCTCCTTCGCAGAGCTGTCGCAGCGCCAGGCCCGGATCACGACCCCACCGGCACGCTTCCTTCTCCCACACCTGACCGAACGTCGCCGTTGCTTCCTCCGGCGTCGACAGCAGCAGATCGGCGACATCACGCAGGATCGGTTCGGTGCCCGCGTTGCGGGCGCGTTCGTTGACCAGCCGCAGCGCCAGGTTCAGTGCCGCGATCTCCGTCTGCACCAGCGACCGCCCCATGGTGTCCTCGAGCACTGCGGCGATCAGCACCTCTTGACCGGCCGGCACGATGCCGCCCGAGGTGGTCACCGACGACGAAATCGCCGGGTCCATGATGTTCAGCCGCGCTCCGTCACCGCCGGTCTTGAACCTGATCGACGGCACCCCCAGCGCCTTGGCGAGCTCGGTGTACTCGCCGCCGCGATCACCCTGACGCTTCTTGTCGATCACCACGACCTGACGGCCAGCCGCGATCTGCCGCAGCCCCAGGGTGGTCTTGATGAGTGAGGACTTCGCCTTGCCGATATCACCGACCACCGCGACGTTGATGTTTTCGATCTCACTGCCGTACAGCGCGAACGGATCGGTGATGACCAGCGCGTTCGACATCAGGTTGCGGCCCGAGACGAGCCCTTCGTGCCGCACGTTCTTGCGGGTGGTCGCCAGATTCAGCGCTTCGGCCTGCCGAGTCGTCGACCACACCCCTTCCGGGCGAGGCTCGTACCAGCCCCACCGGTCGAGCCACTTGTTGCGCTTGGGTGGCCGTCGACGAGGAACCACCGGTGTGTCCACCTGATCCCTTTCCGGAGCGGTCGGCGCAGGTGCAGCGCCCTTTGTGCGGTTGCGTAGTGACGGCATCAGACCCCCTTGGCCCGGGTGTACTTGGTGGCCGCGAGTCCGCGACCGAGCGGCAGAGTGAGGAATTGGGCGACATCGTGGCTGTCGTCGAACCAGGTGAACTCTTTGATGGCGGCTTGGTCGGCGGCCTGCTCGAGCCGCGCACACGCTCGCATCACGGCATCCTCATCCGGTGCGGTGACGGACACTGCCATCGACCAGATCACCCCGTGGTGTCCCGATCCCGGCTTGAGGTCTTCGCGGCGACGCAGTGATGCCGACGCCATGACTTCCGAGGCACCGTCGGTGACCTGGCCCTTCTTTCGCTCCTTGTACTGGCGTGCTGCGTCCTCGGTCGCGTCCTTGCGTGCCACCTGGCGCGCTTTGACCGCATCGACGAAATCCATCCGCACCTTCACCGTGCGGATCGTCGGCTGGGCCGGAATCCTCTCGACAGGATCGCCGGGGTCCGGGTCGACGCCGGTCAACAGCGGCGAGAGCCATTCGGCGTGCAGCGGGATCGGTTCGATCGAGCCGGGCCGGATCAACCCGACTCGGGTATCCCATCGGTCGGACACCCGCACCGACAGGTCCCCACCGACATACGACGGCCAGCAGTTGCCCCAGTTCGCGCCACGGTGAGCATCGAGCGCATACGACGGATCGAGCATCGAGCGCAGCACCGCACAGGCACGCTGTTGGCCGAGCACCTGCACCTGCCCGAGACGAGCCGAGGTCAGCGCGCCGACCGCCCGCATCGTCTCCTCGACGATGACCTGGCCGATACCGGCCCTCACCTCTACGCCCTTACGCTTGGCGACCGCTCCGGCCGCCGACAGCAACTCGACCGACTTCGGGAAGATCAGCGTGGCGTAGCAACGATGCTCTTCCGACTCCGGGGCCAGACCGTCGATGAGCTGTCCGTAGGACTCGACCGCAGGCATCACCCGGTGTGCATGAGGATTCGCACGCACCACCGATTCCATCCACGCCACGTGCGGAGTCAGATCGGCCGGCACCGAGCGGTGCACCATCTCCAGCCCCCTCAGCAGCGAGGATCGGCGCGCGAACGAGGCCAGCGTGCGCGAGAACGCCTGCGAGGTCACCGCCCATTCCTCCGCGCCGCGCAGTCCTTCGGCGAGCCCTTGAATCGACAGCACCACCGAGTAGTAGTTGTTGTCACCAGGCGTCCGGTGCTCGAGAATGAACATGTCATCGAGACCTGTATCGGTCAGATCCAGCGGAGCGACATCCCCGAGCGGCACCGGGAACTCCCAGCCCGGATCGGCCCCGAGCACCCCATACAACTCATCACCGGGCGCCCGATAGACATGCTCACCGTGCTTTCGCCGCCGCCGATCCCGGATCCGGTGCAGCTTCTCCCCCGCCCAAGACCGGCGACCGCCCAAGTCGGTGGTCGCCCACAGCGTGCCGCCCACCACCGCGAGGACACCGGCCAGCGTCCATATCGTCGATCCGAAGAAGACGAACAGGAACATCGAGACCATCAGCGCCGCTGCATAGGCGAACAGCACCGGTTCGGGAACAGGGATCAGTCCCCGGCGAGCAATTTCCGACCCGAGGATCGAGGTGCGCTGCTCACTGTCACTCATCACTGATCTCCCATGCCCTCGGCCCGCTCGGGAGCGCTCTGCGCTGCCTGCGCCGCCTTGTTCAGTGCCGCACCGCCGACCGTCCCGGCGACCATGACCGCCCCGACCCCGGCCGAGGCGACCGTGCCGGAGATGCCCTTGGCCGCCCCCATGAGCTTGCGGGTGCTCGCCCCACCGTGCCCACTACCGCTATGACCTGCGGTAACACCCGAATGCTGGTGGGAGGTCGACCCGGCCGAACCATGAGACGTCGACCCGTTCGAGGTGGAGGCCACTCCCCCACCAACGCCCCCGCCGCCGACAGGATGGGCGTGTGCCGCCCCGGCGGAGCGGGCCGCAGCGACCTCACCCCCACCACCGCCGCGGGCCATCATCGCCATCTGCGCGGTCTGCAACGTGCCGCCCAGCCCTTGTCCGGTCGCCGAGCCGGTATCGCCGAAGCCTTCCGAATCTTCACTTGACGGCATGAACGGGGCGTACTTGAGCAGCGACCACGGTGCGAGCCCGACCAGTCCGATGCACACCGCCGACATCGCCAAGGCACCGAGCGATGCGAGGTCACCGTCGACGTAAGCCCCGGCGCTGCTGTCGATCAGCACCGTGGTCAAGAACCCCAGACCGAGGAAGATCACCGGCTTGGAAAACACGATCGAGATGAATACGAAGATCGGGCGCATCGCCTTCTTCCGCAGGGTCGGATGCACCCACAATCCGAACGCGACACCGGTCAGGCCGGCGAGGATCGGCAAGGCAGCGGCGTGCATCAACATGCCGAAGAACAACGCCAACGACCCGAGAAACAACAACCCGAAGAACACGATGCCGGTCAGAGAGCCACCGACGACGGTGTCGCTCGTGATGCCTCCGAGCATCGCCGACACCGACACCACCGCCTGCTCCAAGTCCTGCTTGAGCAGGCCGGACAGGGAGGTAGTCAGCGCGTGCGAGAGCTGGACCAGCATTTCGGCGGCGGCCGGGGCGAACATCATCGACAGCACACCCAACGGGGCATATCCGATCAGACTGTGCGCCAGTTCCATTCGTGTCGATTTCTGTGCCGAGGTTCGGTAGATCGTGAACAGTGCGGTGATCGACATGACGAACACCCCGATTCCGCAACTGACCGCGTACCACCGCAGGAAACCCTCATCCCGCGGGTTGAACTCGTGGATGTTCGCCAAGCCCTCGAGGACCGAGGTGGTCAGCGACACCGCGCTTTCCTTGGTGCTGTTGGCCCAGTCGTCGATCACGCTGCCCGGATCCGCGATGAACGCGACCACATCACTGGCCTTGTCGACGGCCGCCATGCCGAGGCCGACGCCGAGCTGGATCTGAAGGGGTGTGACGGCCTTGAGGACCACACCACCGACTCTGGCGAGATCGAGGAACCGGTCGGCGAAGTCCGTGTTCTGCTCTTTCCAGTTCCAGATTCCGCCGAACATCGCCCCCACTCGCGTGTTCCAGGCGCGGCACTGAACGAGTTCATCCGGCCCTGAAGTCTTGTCGCAGTCGAGGAAATAGGCCCTGTTGCACAGCATCTCGTGGTCACTGCACGGATTCTCGAAAATGTCGTCCGGCAGGTTGTCGACCCACTTCTGTTGCTTCATCACTGCGATCGAACCGGCGTCGGGTGCTGCCGCCCAGGTAAATCCCCAGTGGTTCCCGCCCGGCTCCGACCACTTCGCCAGATCCGCAGCACACACCTTGGCCGAGGGCGAGAACTCCGGATCGCCACCAGGGAAGGATGCCGGCCAGGTGGTCGGAGCCTTGCCATCGAGCACCGCTTGCTTCGCTTCGTCCTCCGAGACACCCATCAGCTCGGCGTACTGCGCGATGCGCTGCGTCACCGGGGACGCCCAGTAGAGAATTTGCTGGTCGAAGCGGAGGTACTGCGCGAGATACTGCCCGAAGTCGCCACCCTTGTCCGCACACGCCGGATCGGTCGACCACCCGGCCGCCTCGAACTCCGGGTGACCGGGAAAGAACTCCTTGAGCTCGTCTGGCATCCCGGCAGGCCACCCCTCGGCAGCGCCACTGAGCGGCTGCGCCCACGCGGCCGTCGCACTCGAGGCCAACGCCAGCACCGCCAGCAACACCGCAAGAACAGTACGGACAAGGGATCGCACGATTACTCCACGAAGAAGGTGTAGAGGCCGTTCGCGCCGAACTCGGCGAGAGTGGAATCCCCTTCGGGGAACGAGACCTCTTCGGGCTCGGGTCCGGAACGGAACGCCCAATCGACGGCCTTCCAATCCCCGTTCTCCCACTCCAAGGTCACCGTGGTCGTGGACCAGACAGTAAGGACGCTGACCTTGCCCGTGCCGCTCAGATCGCTCTGGCTCGCCGAGACCGCCCACACCGACACCACCGCACGGTCATCCGAGTAGTCCGTGACGTTGACCAGGACCGGGATGTTGTTCATCACCGTGTCTTCGGAGTGCGAGACATTGTCCTCGACAATTGCAACCAGAGCATCGCTGGCGCCGTCGCCGACCAGGTTGTTTTTCAAGTCGGCGGCGGTCACCCGGCCGAGGGCGATCTGGCTCACCGCCTGCACGAAGTTGGCGGCCGCGGTCTGCGCACCGGCCTCGGTGTGGTCGTAGCCATGCGGCACACCGTTGGTGATCGAGTTGGGGCCGTGCCCGGTCCGCACCGTGTCGGACTCCGAGCTACCGCCGCCCAGCCCCGCGAGAATGCTCCCGAGGATCGTCACCACGAGCAGGATCACCAGGCCGTACTTGAACCACGTGGGCAGTCTGCCGAACGCCGCCTTCAATCCTTTGGTCTCTGCCGTCCTCGCCGAGGATGCCGGCGCCGGTGATGCTGTTGCCGGGGGCGACTGCTGCGAGCCCGGCTTGATCGAGCTGAAATCGGGTGCCATCTGATTCTCCTGACAGTGCTGGTAGATCGGCTATCAACCGTTGACGACGAACAAGATGGCGCCGACGATGATCCCGGCTCCTGCCACGCAACCGAACGCCACACCAGCGGTCTTGGCCGAATCCATCGAATCGCTCAATTCGCTCTGGTACCCCCCGGCACGAGCCTTACGGATCTTGTAGAGCGAAATGATCAGGTTGACTGCGGATACCGCCAGGACCGCACCCCAGATACCGCCCGCAATCCGCGACCAGGTGCTCTGGAACGTAGGACCGAACACCCCCAGATCAGGGGAGATTCCGTCGAGTGGATTGTCGGTCTGCGCCGAGGCGGTACCGGCGGTGAGCAACACCGTGCCGATCGTGGCCGACAATAGGGACGCAGCACGGGCCACGCTACGAGGTAGCGACCGCATCGAGGTATTGCGAGACATCACAGGGTTCCTCTCACATAGAAGGTCAGGCGTAGGGATCGAAGCTCGACGGCTTCGGTGGTTGCGGCCGTCGCGCCGGGGCCGGCGGTTGGTGCACCTCAGCGGCTGATTCGCTCGAGGCCTCCGCCTCGGGGTCCGATTCCGCCGCCTCGGCGGCGGGCCGGTAATCCAGGGGCAGGTCCCGAGCCGGGTCCGTCTCAGGCACCCGGACAGCAGGAGCGGCAGCGGATTCGGTTACCGGGGCCGGGGACGGCTCGGCTGCGGGAACCGACTCGGGAGCCGGGGCGGGCTGGGGCGCTACGAAGCTCGGAACGTCCGCCGCGAACGTCGGCGGAGCCGGTTCCGGGGCGACAGTCGGAGCCGGTACCCCCTGCTGCCGGAGTCCGGCCTGCCGCTCGACGATGGCCTCGGCCAGCGCATCGGTCACCATCGCCGCGACATTCGTCCACGCGATGATCGAACTCTGCGACAACGCCTCGAGCGTGATCCGCTCACCGGTGGCGAAGACCGGCTCGAACGGGACCCGAACGTAGGTCTGCACACCGAGACAGTCGAACTCGTCGACAATCGCAGTCTCGAGGTTCGGATCGGACCCCGGCGTCGCGCACAGCAGCACGATCGCCGAACGCACCAGATGCTCGAAGCCTCGCTTACGGAGGCCGTCGAGCATCGCGTAGGCGTGCTGCGCCATGTCCCGGCGCATCGGAAGCGGCACCACCAGCACATCGGCGTGCCGTACCGCCCACTGCCACGCCCCGGCCTGCGGAGTGGTGGCTGTGTCGACAATCAGCAGGTCACGGTGGCGACGCAGCACCGCTCCCAACGCCGCGCACTCGTCCTCGCCGAGCATGTCGTCGTAGGAAGAATCGGTGTCCCCGGCCAGGATCTCGTCGTAGGTGGGCTGGAGCCGCAGATACGCCGCCAGCTCCCCCGCCTCGACGTCGGCCGACATCAGCCGCGATGCGTTGTCGAGGACATCCCACACCGTGCGTTCGATGGGTGCGGTGCGCGCTGCGCGAATGCCGAGGGTGCCGCCGGCCTCGCTCATATCCACCGCCACGACCCCGCGGCCGCGATGCTTACCGAGCATCGCTGCCAGCGCAATCGTCGTCGGAGTCTTGCCAGCTCCGCCCTTGGTGTTGACCACAGCGACCGTGCCCGAACCCGGCAGCGTTCGCTGGATCGCTTCGACCGCCGCCCGGTGGCCGGTCTCTGCCGAGGCCGCCTTCGGGGCCAGTTTCGTGCCCAGAGCTGCATTGATCCGACCCCGCCAACTCCACTGGGCAGGCTGGGAAAGCGCCGGTGAGGCGGCCTCGTCGAACAACGCGCCGTGCCCGGTGGGCGGCACTGCTGTCGGCGCGATCGGCTCGTCGACGGCCGCGAGAGCATCGACTCCGACCCCGTACGGATCGGCGATGTCCTCGGCTACAGGCTCGGGAGCCGGGGCCGGTTCGGGTTCGACAGCGGGACGGTTCGGGCGTAGCCGCAGCCGACGCGGGTCGATGGTCGGTTCGTGGTTGTAGTCAGCGATGTCAGCCATCACGCTCACCTCACAGGGTGGTGACGGACGACACGCGCCATCCGTCGCCGTTGTCGGTCAGCACCACGGCGACGTACTGCACGTCTGTGCCGATCTCGGTGCCGCTGGAATCGGTGACCGTGCTGGTCACCTCGTACATGCCGTGATACTTCGTCGCGGTGTTGGCCTGGCCCTGGTTGGGGACCTCGACCGCCACGGCGGTGACCGTCGCGCCCTGCGACGCCCACTGTGCCCACCCTCCGGTGGCCTTGACCGGGATCTGCACATCGGCGCGGACCTGCGCGTCGAGTTCGCCGGTCAGCACGCCCAGATCGGCGGCCCGCACCGGCGCGTCGTTGCGATTGGTGTCGGTGCGGGTGTCGTAGGTGAACCAGGTCTCGACGATCGTGCGGCCGAGCTCGCCTGGGTCGGAGGTGTCCACCGTCGGTGCTGCCGGAGCGGGGGTGGACTGCTCGGTGGGCGCAGCCGGTTCGGTGGGAGGCCATGCCTCCGTCGAGGACGGCTGTGCCGACGAGTTCGTAGTGGTCTGATCCTGGTTGGTCTCGGAGCTGCATCCGGCCACCGTCAGGGCCCCGGCGAGGACGCCGATCAGTGCCAGTCGGCGGATCATTCGGCCACCACCAGATCCGACAGGCGGATCGCCCGCCATTCGCCGTAGCCCGGTTCGAGGCACCACTGCTCGGCCGGATTTCCGGTGGGCGTCACCTCGAGGTCGAGGATGACCTGCTTTTTCGCCGCGAGATCGGCCAGTTTCACCCCGTCGATGCGTTCACTGCTCACCCGCAGACGCAACCGAACCGCCTCGACCTCGAGGTGGTCGCGGACTTTCGCAGCGAGGAACACGGCTTTACCGGCGCTGGCCTCATCGGCCGAGTCCTGATCGCCGGGCCGGAAGATCCGATCGTCCTTGTGGAACGAGCCGTACCAGGCGACCTCGCTGGTGCCCGCGTCGCCGACGACGGCGAACGAGCCACGGTCGTCGCCGGCCGACCACAAGCCGACCACCGGCGCGGCCGCCGCGGCCGCCGCCAGTGCCTGCGCCCGTTCGCGCTGCTCACGCTCGCGCAGTGCGTCGTAGTCCACGTCGAACTGCTTGTAGAGCTCGCGCTTGACCTTCGGCCACTGGGTGCGCGTCATGAGCGTGTTCTCCGACGCCCATGCCCGCAGATCCGACGCCGTCAACTCCTCGACCTTCCGGGTCGATCCGAGGCTGCGGACCGCTGCCTCCGCCTTGTCCCATTCGTCGCTCACAGCCGTGGCGCCCTCTCTCTGGTGTCTCATCGTTCCCGATGTCCTGGTGTATGAAAACTGTTGTGTATCAGATAAATCGAATGGCTCTGACATTCTCCGGTGGTGTCCAGCCGGTGATCCGGACCTTCCCGCCCGACTGGGGCGCTTCCACAACCTTGTTGTCCCCCAGCCAGATCCACACATGGCCGGGATACGGCTGCACGATGTCTCCGGGCTTCAAGTCCGAGGACGTGGTGATCGGTGTCCCACGAGGATCGCTCACCTGAGCCGAATCCTGGTGCGGCAGAACGATTCGTCCGTCCGTCGCCTGGGCGACTGCGTAGAGCACCAGGCCCGAGCAGTCGAACCCGATCTTGTTGTGGTCGCCGTGCGCGTCGGCCACACCGCCGTCACGGATGCCGCGCGTCGGGCCGCTGGTATCACCGCCGCCCCAGGCGTACTCGGTGCCCAGCCACCCGAGTGCCGCATCGACGACCGGTGACCTGGTCACCGGCGGCCGCGGAGCCTGGTCGACCCCGGCGAAGTCGGGGCGGCGAGCGATGATGTCGCGGACGTATCCGGTGGTCTCGGCGTTGCCGCACACCCCGCCGGAGGCGAGCGTGCCGCCGGGGCCGCAGTTGTAGGCCGAGAGCATCAGCTCCGTGCCGTCACCGTGGACTTTCCCTTCACGAAGCCACTGCTGCGTCAGCTCCCACATCTGGCAGTCGTAGTCGGCCATCGCCATCACCGCATCGCCGATCGAGTTCACATCTGCCACGCCGTCGCCGTCGTAGTCCTGACCGATTCCGCTCCACGTGGCGGGCATGAACTGGCCCGGTCCGCGTGCCCCGGAGGGAGAGACCGGCGAGCTCGGGCCGTGGCGGAAGTTGTTCTCCTGGTAGAGCTGGGAGGCGAGCAGGGGTGCGTCGATCGCGTCGCAGGTCTGTGCCGCCTCGAGGATCCACTCGCGGAACTCTTCGGGCACCGAGCCGGCCTCGAGGGTGCTCCCACCTGGGCGAGCCAATCCGGCGCAGCCCGCACCGAGGGAGGTTTCGGCCGCTACCAGCCGCACGTTCGGCGTGGCCTGGCCCTGCTCGGGCGCATCGAGCTCGCCTGCATCGGCCAGCCAACCCATCGGGTCGATCGGGGATCCGCCGTCGAGCCGGCCACCGGGCCAGACCTCGAAGTGCAGGTGGGGGCCGGTCGAGCCACCGGCGTTGCCGACCGCGCCGATCAGATCGCCGGCCCGCACCTCATCGCCGACGTCGACGAGCACACCGTCGGGGTACATGTGCCCGTACACGGTCGAGATGGTCTGCCCGTTCGAGGTGAGCGAGTCGACGATGATCCAGTTGTCGAAACCGCCCTCATCACCGGGGCCGGAATCCCCGGCCGCGACGACGATGCCGTCGATCGGTGCGTAGAAGGGCGTGCCGATCGGGGCCGCAAGGTCGATGCCGTTGTGCTGCCCGCCCCACCGCGGGCCGAAACCGGAGGTGAACGTATACGTGCCGGTCACCATCGGCTGCACCTTCTTACCGGAGGCGCCGCGCAGGCTGTTCGGCGTCCGGGACGCTCCCTGCGTCGGCAGGCAGTTGTCCGGATCGGGATTGTCGCTGCCGCACATCACCAGCGACCCCATCACCGCGACGACACCAGCGGCCAGCGCGAATCTCGACGTCGAAGAAGCCACATCTCTCACCCCCTTTGCATGAGTGCTTGTCGACAGCCCGCCCAGGCCATGCACCGTGAGTGACTTCGCATCCGCCCGCCCGAGGTCGGATGCCGCGTTATTTCCGGGAAGGTGTCGGTTCTGGCGGCGGCACCACCCGCCGCCAGAACCGCCCGGTGTTACCCGATCGCCTTGGCGAAGAGGTTCACCATCGTGTCGATCGCGGTGCCGGTTCCATCCGGCGACCAGCTCGGATAGGCGATGTGCGAATTCGAGGCGTAGAAACTCGCCGCAGTGAATCCTTCCGTCACGAGCTGCCCGAGCTCGGCCGCGTCGTCACTGCTCGCCAGCGCCATCACCGACTGGCTCAGGCCGGCCAGATCACTGTCCTGTGCCTGCACCGCCATCAGCGATCCGATCGGATCGCCCGGATCGTGCAGCTGCTCCGGGCTCATCTTCTGCCCCGGCGTGAGCACGCCGAGAGCCACCTGCGCCAGCTCCACCGCGACCGGCATCAGCCGCGACAGCTCGAGCACGTTCCCGGTTTCGGCGACCGACCAGGCGATTTCCTGAATCTCACCGACATTGCGCGCCAACCGGATCACATCGACGTTGCCGAGCAGCTCGAGCACCAGCGCGGCGATTGCGGCCGTGCCGGACGGGTCCGGAACCATCGCCACCAGCCGTGAGAGTGTCTTGAAGTCCACCCCGGCCGCCATCTTCACCAGCGGGGAGAGCTGATTGTTCAGATCCCCCGCGATGGCGTGCGCGCCGCGCACATCGCCGGTGGCAATCTTGCCCGGGAGTTGCTGCAACCCGGCCGCCACCGCCGGATAGTCGACCGCGGTCACCCCCGAGACGACGCCCAGCAGCTGATTGATGATCGTCGTCGGCTTGGCCACCGAGAGCACGCGGGTGGCCGTCCGCAACTCCGGCGGACCCGAGGCCGCCAACGGCGACAGACCCGCCACCAGCGCGTCCGCCGACCCCGCCAGCGTCGAGACATCGACCGGCTCACCCGAGGTCCGCGCCTCGAGCAGAGCCGTGCTCGTGTCGGTCACCGCTTCGGCGGCCGAGAGCACCGCCGGAACGTCGACCTGCTCGAGCATGTCGAGCACACCCGCGGTCGTCGCCTCCGGCGACCCCGCGGGAGCCGAGGTGAACGTCTCGCGCGCACCCGGATTGCTGTCGATCCACGCACGCGCCTGCTCGACCGGCGTCAACGTCTCCGACACCAACCGAGCCTGCTGCGTCATCCGGGCGATGTTCGCTGCCGAGGTGGTCGACGTCGGTCCACCGCTGTCGAGCGAGGACACCGACTCGGCCAGCCGCGTTGCCGCCCCGAACACCGCCGACAGATCCGCGTTGCGCCAGGTCCCCGGCGAGGACAGCTCATCGACCAGCGACGATTGCGCCACTGTCGACTCCCCGGTGATCGTCGGAGTCTGCGGCGTCGCGGTCGAGGTGAGCTCGGCAGAGACATCCACCGTGCCGGGAGGGTTGGCGATGATCCGGCCCAGCGACGCCAAAAACGGTGTCGCCTGCCCGTCGGTGTTGCAGTACGCATCGTCCGGGTGGCAGATATCGAACACCTTGCCCGCGAGCGTGCCGAACCCCTCCGGCGCCGGCCCCGCGATCCCCTGACCGGCGAGGGGCGGGCCGATCAACGTCGCACCCTCGGTGCCCCGCTTCGGATTGGCGAGCAGAATCACCGCCTCGACCTGCTGCGCAGGCACCGGGCCGAGGCCGTGGCCGATATTGACGGCCAGATCGTTGCCGATCTGCGCGCCCTGGCTGTACCCGGCGACGACGAACTTCGACGTCGCACAGCGCTGCATCAACTCCGCCGCCGCCTCATCGCCTCGCGACTTCGATTCGGCATACGAGGTGCCGTTGAAGAACGCCTCCCCCGGGTACGGCACATACAGCGCGTCGAGGTTCTTCCCGTATCGCTGCTCGAGCGCATTACCGACGTCCGCGAGCATCCCCGTCGGGGTGTTCGGATCGGCATTGGCCGAGGTCTCCGTCGTGCCGGGAATCATCAACGCGATCGTGCGCGCACAGCCGTTCGCCTCGGCAGCATGGGCCGCCGCCGGCGCCGTCATTGCGGCCGCGGCCGCCGCCGCGACCGTCAGGGCAATTCCTGCTTTCCTCATCCCGGACTATCCCCCGACTGCTTCGATGGAGCGGATCAGCACCCGGCCGTCCTCGGCCGTGGTCGTCGTGATGCGCTGCTTGAACTCGTAAGGGCGATCCGGGCGGACCTCGGTGATCTGCGCGCTGTAGGTGTTCGGGCCGATCGTCGTCACCTCGAGGCAATGCGTCGTGCCCAGCGGAACGGTGTCGATCCCCTGCTGAATCGTCGCCGCGTCGGGCAACGGCGCATCCGGTGCCATCAGCTCCCGCACCGCCGGACCCGACCGCAGCAGGTAGTAGCGGTGCTCGAGCGCCGCGATCACGCCCTCACCGGAGACCTGATCACCTTCGCCGGGTGAACACCGATCCTCCGCCGCAGCCGCCGTGGTCGGTGCCGCAGTTGCCGTCGCCGGAACCAGGCCACCGAAGTCCGCGTCGTCGTCCCCGCTCAGCGCGCCGACCAGCGCCGACACGCCCCAGCCGGCCATGCCCACCACCGCGACAGCCGCCAGGCCGACGCCGCCGTAGAACAGCCCACGGCCGACCGGTGAACCGGTCGCGGAGGTGGTCGATCCCGCCACCGCCGACGCAGCAGGCCGAGCGGGGCGGCGACCGGCCTCGGCCGCCGCCACCACTCGAGACACCGACTCACCGCCGCCAGCTCTCCCAGCGGAGGAGAAACGCTCCTCCGGCACCGGTGCCGACACGCCCGTTGGCACCATGCGGGTTCGGGGTGCCGTCGCGTCCAGGACGCGCGGTGAACCCGGTAGGTTGCTCCGTTTCATCGCCTCGTCTCCCCCCTCGACCGCGACTCAGGCGCCGAGCGTCGGTTCCGCGGCGCCGTCCTCAGCGGGAACCCCGCCGACGACACCGCCTCCGACCGCTTCACTGATCAGACGCGCGGCCAAGCCCGGCGTCGCGTCTTCGAAGAAGGACCCGAGAGTGTCATCGACCTGCTCGATCACCTGCTCGCCGCCCGGCTGCGCTGCGACGAACTCGCGGGCCTGTGCATCGAGAGCCGGGGCGTCGGCCGTGACGAACTGCGTCACCGCGTCGGCCACCGGAGCGGTGGCCGGATCGACCTGCCACTCGGTGACGGTGGAGGCGACCTGGTCGGTGATCGACTCCTGGTCGAGGTCCGGAACCTCGATGTCGATGGGCGAACCATCCTCACCCGCGCCGTAGACGGTCCCGGCCGCAACACCGAGAGCGCCGCCGCCGACCGCGCCGACCACGGCAGCAGGGACACCCGCCACCGCCGCGCCGATACCGGCCCCGGCTGCCGTACCGGCCACACCCCCGGGCACCCAGCCGATGCCGGGCACCAGGACGCTGCCTGCTCCCATGCCGAGGTTGCCGCCGATCGTGCCGCCGATCAGACCGCCGGTGACCGCGGCCGGGACACCCACTGCTGCCGCGCCGCCGATCGCGCCGACCGCGCCACCAGCGACCTGCGCGGCCGCCAGACGCTCGGCCTCGGTCGTCTCGATGCCCACCGAACGGTAGCCATCGGTGACCATCGCCTCGATTGCGGCGGTGTTGCGGTTCACGTCGTCCGCATCGGGATCGGACACCCAGTTCGGCTGCTCGAACAGCAGTCGACCGGCCCGAATCATCTTCGGCGGTGCCTGGATCGGCGCGGTCGGCTGGACTGCGACCGGCAGATGGAGCCGGCCCGGATCGATCGGGGCCGGCGCGCTGTAGTAGTCGGCATCGTAGATGCCGGTCTCGTAGTCGTACCCCGGCAGCGGGCGGGTCTCCCCCCGGTACTGCACCGGCACCGGAACCCAGTAATCGGCCTCGTTGTTCTCTGCCGGAGCTGGTTCGGGCGCAGGAGCCGGAGGCGTCGAGGTGATGCCCGCTTGGCCTCCGCCGCCGGGCTCGGGTGTCGAAGTGATCCCGGCCTGCCCCCCGCCGGAATTATCGGTCGGAGCCGCTGCCGCGGTCGGCGCCAGTGCGATGACCAATCCGGCAGCGGCCGGAGCCAGCGTGGCGGTGCTCAAGACCGCACTGGTTGCCCTGCGGCGGCGATGTCTGCTCACGAATAACCCTCCCGTTTCATGTGGCGCGCCGGGGGAGATAACCGCATGGCCCCCCGGCCGTTCGGTGCCCCTTGCGAGCGAGCTGAGCGTACTGATCGACCGCTTTCCCGCCCACTGCGGCTCTTTGTATCATAATACCACCGCAACTTACTACCGGAAATGCAAATCCGCACGTCAGGAAGGGTGCAAGATGGATGAGTTCCTAGCCCAGAATCTGTCCCAGCAGGGAGGGAGATTGTCGAGAAGCACGGTTCGCGGCTTCAGTGGAGCCCGGCTTCGCCGCCTACGGGAAGCGCGCGGACTGACCGGAGACGACCTGGCCGATGCCGCAGGCATCTCCGAAGCCACGCTGCGCTCCTGGGAGATCGGGCGTGCCAATCCCACGCCCAGCCTTCTTGCCGACGTCGCGAAGAAGCTGCGCGTGACAATCGGTGACCTGCTCGTCCTTCGCTCCGACGAACTCACCCTCGCCGATCTTCGCACCCTCGCCGGCCTCAACCAGGCCGATGTCGCGCAAAAGCTCGGCGTCGGCACCACCACACTCACCCGCATAGAGAAGGGCCGGCGCGACTACGACCCTGAGGTCGCCCGCGAACTCGCACGCATCTACAAGGTCAAAGTCCGCGAGCTCCGCACCGTATGGGAGCGCACCCGGCAGATCCGCCTCGACATGCTCGAGAAGCTCTAGGCCGACCTCGTTCGGCGAAGTTAGAACCGTACAATAAAACCACGCGCCACGCCGAGGTGCGCGGAAACTGACAAAGGCCACTCGGCCCGCTAACCTGAAGCAGATTCATCGGCCGATCTTGAAGAACGGGGGGTTCGCACAATGGCACAGCCACACAAAGGCGACCGCGCCGCGATAACTCTACGTATCCCCGCGGAGCTGCATCAACAGCTCCGTCGGGACGCCGAAGACGCCAGGATCGCGCTGTCTCAGTACGTCGCCGACCTACTCGCACTCCAAGCCGGTAGGCCGGACCTTGCCCGCGAGATCAAGGCGGTGCCCGTGTAAACCCCAGCCCAGAGGGACGGTAGCCGCCAACTAGACGCCCCTCAGAAGCGGAAAACCCCCCACCGGCCAAGGTGGAGGGTTCTCCAAACCAAATATCTGCCCGATCGGTCGCCAAACGTTTCGGGCATTCGAACTTTCTCTCCCAGAAAGTCTTCGCTATGCATCTTAGCGAGCGCACCGCGCTTGATTCAACTTTTGTCCACACGAGGCGTGCCAACCGTCGAGGCCCCGGCCGCGCCGCTCCCAAGACCCGCCGCGGCCGCCGTCGCGGTAGCTACCACCTCCACGTCGCCGATGGCGCCTACTCCCCCATCCCCGTCTGGGACTCCCGCGCCGGATGGATGCGCCAGATCATCACCTGGGCGCGCAGCGACACCGGCATCCAAACCTGCCGTCAGCACCGCCTCGCCCCGGACAAGTTCATCGCCGCCGCGAACGCGCACGCCGCCTACGCCGACGAATCCACCGGCCGCAGCCTCACCGCAGCTCGGGAAACCCTCGCCGAGTACGCCGGCATCAGCACCGACGTCCTCGACCGAGCCCGCCGGATCCTTCGCCGCATCGGAGCCGCAGTCGAAATCGTATGCGGTCGCTACCTGACCATCGCCGAACGCATCGAGGCCAGTCTCGCTCACGGAGGCCGCCAACTCCGCGCCGCTTCCGTATGGGCATTGACCAGCAAGTTTGCGCTGGATCCTTCGGTTTATCCCCAGTTTCCGAATCATGCGGATCTACCGAAGAACCCCTTGGGTTCTTCGGATATCTCCCGTTCCCGAGTAATCACCAACGCGCGCGCTCCGCGCCGCGCCAAGGCCGAGACCACCGCCTACCCTCGACCACTGCGCACCCAGATCGCCGCAGCACGCCTCGCAGACCGCCTCGCACCCACGATGCCCGACTACCGAGGCATCGACCGGGACGGCCACTACGTGCCAGGCACCAGCCACCAGCACATCGGAGCCATCGCCGACGCCCTGACCGACGCCGGAATCGACACCCACCGCTGGACCGGCGACGCCATAGCCGACCGGATCACCGAGTTCCGCCACGACCGCACCCTGCCGCGCCTAACGTCCCCGGCAGCCTTCCTGCGCTGGCAGCTCCGAGCCCTCGCCGACGTGTGGGCCGGACCCACCCCCGCCGAACGCCGCGCCCACATCCAGGCCGAACGCGCTGCCGCCCGCGAGGCCGAACTCGCCCGCCGCGCCGCCAACCCCCCAGCCAGCGAGCAGACACGCGCCGCCGCCCGCGCCGACCTCCGCCAGCTCCTCGCCACCCGCTCCACCCACTCCGGCCCGCGGACCCAGGTCCGTAGGGACCGCTTCGGCCGCCGTGTCCGCTGAGCACGTCCCCACTCCGTCCGGCCCCGGCGCGCACAATCGGCGAGGCCGCAGGCCCGAACCCACCCCGAAGTTACGATGAGAACCATGACCGGGAAGAAGCGCATGGCCTTCGACATCACCGAAGCCGACGCCGACCGGATCCGCGCCGCCTACGTCGGCACCCGCGTCATCCTGCCCCCGGCCACCCTCAGCGAGTTCATCACCGACCTACTGGTCGAGGCCACCGAACGCCTGGAAGCCGAACACAACGAAGGCCGGCCCTGGCGCACACCCAGCCGCAGCGAACTCAAATCCCTCTCCCAGACCGGCGTCGGACGCAACGCCCCCGGCCGCCCAGGAGAGCAGGACCAGCAATGACCAAGGCGTCACGCACACCGCGACCCAAACTCGGGTTCCACACCGACCAGGCCGAACGCATTCGCGCTGCCTACCTCGGTACCCGCGCAGTCCTCCCGCCGAGCACCTTCAGCGAATTCCTCGAAGCCGCCGTCCTCGAGACGATCGAGCGACTCGAAGCCGAACACAACAACGGCCACAGCTGGGACGCCCCGGCCGCCGGGGAAGTCAAGTCCACCGCCCAGACCGGCGTCGGCCGCTGGAATCGCACCTGACGGGTCCTCTGTCGCACGTCCTCAACTGCGTTGAGGACACGATGAGAACCACCCACTCTCACCGGCGGCGGGACTCTCACGCCTCATGGATTCCATTATCACTATGGAATCCATGATATCAGGCAGCAGCGCCGAATAACCCTCGAGCACCCATGCGAGCGTGCGCGAGAATCCGCGACAATAACGCTGCCACCAGCGCAAACAACGCCCACCACGTAGCCGGCCGAATGACAGTTGCCGCCGTCCTTCTCGTCGTGGCGGTAACCATTCTCACCTTCGAGCCGATAGCGGGCCGCACCACGACGCAAGATCGGTCGGTGCCGCGTGACACAGTGCCGACCACCGACTGACCGAGCCTGAGAAAAGACCGCCACCGACGTGAACGAGCTCCACCTCTACGCCCGAACCATCTACCTCGGCTTCGACGGCCCGCCCGAGCCTGCCCGCGACCTCGTCGGAAGTCTCACGGGTCTGTGGTGGCTACTGATCGTCGCGGCGCTCATCTGCTTCGGAGCGTGCGAGTACATGCGGCGAAAAAGCGTGACCAGGAGGGAACGGCAAGAGAAGAACAGACTCGGCGCTGCCCTCTTCCTCTACTGCGGCCTCATGGGATTCGTCGTCGGCGTCTTCGGTCTGATCGCCGCGAACTAACCTTCCCGAGCTTGATACCCGGGAGGCTCGATACTCGATCTCTTCTTTCCGCGAGCGTGCTGTCGTGGCCGATCGTCGTCGGCGTGGACGGATTCGCACTCCGGAGCCACGGTCCTGCCGACATCGCGAGACGCCGACCCGAACGATAAGAACCATCACGCGGCCCGGACCGGCTCCCCCGAGAACCGGCCGGGGCGCAGCCGTCTCATCTCACGTACCCGACTCGATCCGGTCGTGACCTGCGACTCTCATCTGAGAAACCCCTTCTCATGCCATGGTTCTCATTGTTACTATGGGAACTATGATGTGGACGAAGCGACGCCAGAACAAGAACACCTCAATGCCCGAGAACGTGACAGCCGTCAGCGGATCCATGTGGTTCGCAGGCGTGACCATCACCGTAGGAATCGGGGCGGCCGCGTTCATTCTCAGCTTCCTCGCACTGCGAGACCTGTGCATCCAGGCCGGCCAACCGGAAGAGATCGCCTTCCTGTTCCCCGTCATCGTCGACGGAACGATCCTGCAAGCCACGATGGGAGTCGTCTCCCGACGTCACGACCACCGGGCGCGACGATTTTTCTGGAAGATTCTCATCGGAGCCGCCACCGTCTCGATCGCAGGAAACGCGATCCACGCCGTTCTCACCACGACCCCCGGCTTCAACTCCGTTCTCGCCGCCGTGATCGCCACACTCCCGCCGATCTCACTGCTCGCCTCCACCCACGCGCTGACCGTTCTCGGCCGTCGCACCGCCGCACCCACCGAGAACCCCGCCGAGACCCACATCGAATCCGCGCCCGCGACACAGCCGCGCCGTGAGACCGCGAACGAGAACGCGACCGCACCCAAGACTCACGTCACGACCACCACCGAGAACTGTGCCGCCGCCGAGACCGCGAACGAGACCCCGGTCGCGCAACCGACTCGCACCGCGACCGCTGACGCTCTCACTCGACAGCTCGAGGTGCCACTGCCCCACCTGCCCGGCACACACCTCGACACCAACCCCATCCCGACCTTCCACTCCCACGAGGAACGTCGCGAATGGGCACTCACCCGACGCCAGGCCGGAGTGGACGTGCCCGTCATCGCCCAAGAAGTCGACCGCTCCGTCGCCACCGTCTACCGCTGGCTCTCCGAGGCAGACACCCCGATCACCATCTGAGCATCACAACAACATCGGAAAAGCAACTTTCCAGCGTCAAATCTGAATCAACAAACAATCAGACCGACATCAAAAAACGTCCACGTCTGATGCCTGCCAGTCTCACCTCGGCGCATCGAACTCGGGAATCGCCCCCGGTTCGGTGCGCCGAGTCGCATTTGCAGCGTTGACCAGGGGCGATCCCGCCCCCGGACCCCCTTCGGGGTGACCGAGGTGTCGACGAGCAGTGTGCTCGGTGGTCGGTGTGGCAGTCGGATCTTCGCCTCGTTGGTCTCGGGGCCGGCAAACGTATGCTCCCGCGGCCGGCGGACGGTGCCCCCTCGCCCTGGCTAGGAGTGTGCCCCGGCTCGTCTGCCGTGTGTCGGCTCTACCGATCCCCGGGGGCTCC